>JAHDGW010000084.1 GCA_020631635.1 Saprospiraceae bacterium | reverse complement strand
GAAATCCTTACATGCAAATTCCACTACTAATACTAAGGGTCAAAACCTACCCTCTCACCTTGCGTCCACCTACAGTCTTACTCTTATAATCTGTATTATTAGCTCTTTTGAGATCTACTAATAAGGCAGTCATCGCACTTCTTGATGAAGTCTCATATACTCGACCATCATACGTCACTTTTCCCTGATATCTACTCCATTCTTTACCACGTAGTGTATATCTATTTCCTACTTTAGGATTCGGTCCAAAGATTAAATAACGATCATCGCTTGACTCGAAAGATACCGCAAGTCGATTGGCTTTTGGAGAGAATACTACAACACCGGGAGTACCTTTTTCAAATCGAACCTCCTCTATTTCACGACCATTTTCTATTCTGATTTTACCATTGGATATACGGCTATCACTTGCGCCTAATTGCCTTCGCAATACGATATCATCTGATAGATAAAATTGTACTTTCTTCAGTTCTTGTTCTGACCAACCATTCTCATCGTTCATTCTCTGAGTAAAGTAGTTAAGGTTTTTATTACAAGAGGCTAACATGAAGACACAAAAACCGAAAGCTAGCCATTTTCCAAAGATGTTAGTATTACCTGTCATATTCCATATTTTTAATCAAGATATTTTATTAACACTTAGACTGCAAGTGTTTTAAGATAGTTTAACGGATGAATTAACGCTTAATTAAGAAAGTTATAGAAGATCTCTTTTGGTTTTAAAATAAGCCTTCATCATCATTTTTATTTCATCTTCCATGATGCCATATTCAAGCTTAGTTTTAGGATGTAAGAATTCTTTACCATATCTCATAAATCCACCTTTATCATCACTGGCACCATAGATTACTTTATCTATCTGAGACCACCTCAATGCTCCACCGCACATCGCACATGGCTCCAGAGTGACATAGAGAGTACAGCCGTGCAAGTATTTATTGCCTAGGAAGTTACTAGCCGATGTGATAGCCAATACCTCAGCATGAGCGGTGACATCATGGAGCATTTGTACTTGATTGTGAGCACGTGCAATGATCCTTTTTCCACTTACTATGACGGCTCCTATAGGTACTTCATCCATTTCGAGGGCCTTCTGTGCCTCCAGCATGGCTTGTTTCATAAAATACTCGTCATTATAGACCTCTATCATGGCAATTTTTCAATTTCTACAACAAAGATTATTATTTTCTACGAATCAGATTTTGATTTTCAAAAATTGATCTATTTTTGTGCATGGAAAAAAGCCCAAATACCAATCCATTCTTTATAGAAGAAGCCCTTACGTTTGATGATGTTTTACTGATTCCCTCATATTCTGAGGTATTGCCTAGAGATGTCGACGTATCTACTTATGTAACGCGAGATATCAAAATCAATGCACCGATTGTTTCGGCTGCGATGGATACCGTTACTGAAAAGCGCCTAGCTATAGCTATTGCTAGACAAGGAGGCATAGGAATTATTCATAAAAATATGCCTATAGAGGCTCAAGCTGATCAAGTACGTAGTGTCAAGAGGTCAGAGAGTGGTATGATCATAGATCCCGTAACTCTCACCATAGATGCCAAGGTTGGCGATGCACTTGCACTGATGAGCAGATATAAAATAGGCGGTATCCCTATAATAAATGTTGATCATAAGCTCATTGGTATTTTGACCAATAGAGACTTAAGATTTGAAGACCAGATGGAAAAACCTATAAAATCCATCATGACCTCAGAAAATCTGATTACCGCTCCAGAGGGAACCACGCTAGTACAAGCAAAAGAAATACTACAAAAACATAAAATAGAAAAACTACCCGTAGTCAACGATCAAAATAAACTTGTAGGTCTCATCACATACAAGGACATCATGAAGGTAGTCAACTACCCAAACTCAAGTAAAGACACCCATGGTCGTCTCGTGGTAGGTGGTGCCGTAGGTGTCTCTGGTGATATGCGAGAGCGAGTAGATGCACTAGTCCAAGTGGGTGTAGATATGATCTGTGTAGATACGGCTCACGGACATTCTAGGGGAGTTCTTGATGCTGTAAAAGCGCTCAAAACATCCTATCCCGACCTCCAAATCGTAGGTGGAAATGTAGCCACAGGTGAAGGGGCAAAAGCACTAGTAGATGCTGGTGTAGATGGCGTAAAAGTAGGTGTAGGACCAGGAAGTATATGTACCACTCGTATTGTAGCTGGAGTAGGAGTACCACAATTATCCGCTATACAGAGGGCGGCTTATGCTCTCAAAGGCACTGGCGTACCTATCATCGGAGATGGTGGTATACGATATACGGGAGATATTGCCAAAGCACTTGTCGCAGGAGCCAGTACAATCATGGCTGGGTCATTATTTGCGGGTACCGAGGAAGCTCCTGGAGAGACGGTCATTTATCAAGGAAGAAAATTTAAAGTATATCGGGGTATGGGATCCATAGGTGCCATGGAGCTGGGGTCTAAGGATAGATATTTCCAAGATGCAGAAGACGATATCAAAAAGCTCGTACCAGAAGGTATCGAGGGTCGCGTTCCGTTTAAAGGGACTGTAGGAGAGGTCATGGTGCAATATCTTGGTGGACTACGTGCAGGTATGGGATATTGTGGTGCCAAAGATATACCCTCACTGACCAATGCTAAAATGGTAAAAATATCAACTGCTGGAGTAAATGAAAGTCATCCGCATAATATCTCAATTACCAAAGAAGCTCCAAACTACAGTCGAAAAGCATAATGAACGAAGCTAAGCTTCTATCTCAGCAGTATTACCTCAATACTGATGTAGTAGCACTTGCCAAAGATCTTTTAGGCAAACACTTAGAAGTATGGTCTGATGGAATCAGAACATCAGGTATCATAGTTGAAACAGAAGCTTACAGGGCACCCGATGATCGGGCATGCCATGCACATCTCAATAAATTTACCAAACGGACGAAAACAATGTTTGAGCAAGGCGGTACAGCCTATATTTACCTATGCTATGGCATTCACCATTTATTCAATATAGTTACTGCTCCTGAAGGCATGGCTCATGCAGTACTCATCAGAGCAACAAGTCCTATAGATGGGTTAGAGACTCAACTACTCAGAAGAAAAACTCCTAAACGTAAATATGACTTAAGTAATGGACCAGGTAAGGTATCACAGGCACTAGCCATTACTAAACAATATAATGGCACTACCATTTTTAGAGAAGATGACACCATACAGATCTGGGATCATGGAACGATTGTACAACCTGATAAAATCCTTGCTGGACCAAGAGTAGGTATAGCTTATGCTCAAGAGAGTTGTAATCTACCTTGGCGCTTTAGGCTAAAAGATAACCCATGGACCAGTAAGCCAAATAATGTCTTTTACACAGACTGGCCTGCCTTAGACGCATACGGTAATCCCATATAAACCGTTAAATATTTATAAAATATCATGATCTTGTTATCCTTAAAGCTTTCGTAAGGGTCATCACCATACGGATCTATTTTTTATAGATTAGAAAAAAAGAACTATGCATAGCTATCGACTTATCGTTTTCTTATATCTACTTACCAGTGCAGCAACCGTATCTAGTCAAGACTATTACTTACGTGATGATGTATATGTAGATTATATCAAAAGCATACAGTTTACCCGTAGTGGTGCTCCCCTATCGCTGCCTCATTACGATCTAGATGGCAATGCTAGCTTATTATTATCTTTTGATGATCTTGACAACTATGATAAGACTTATCGATACGAGTTAAAATATTGTACCAAAGATTGGGAGCTCTCTGATCTCGATGAAATCCAGTATCTTGATGGATTTCAGATGGAGGAGATCTTAAACGCAGAAGCCTCAGAGGGACGATACTCAGATTTCATCAATTATCAGCTTGAGATTCCCAACGACTTGATCAGGCCTACCAGATCTGGCAATTACATACTCATCATATATGAGGATGATGGAGATCCTTTCCCTGTATTGACAAGAAGGTTTATGGTGGTAGAGCCTATTTCAAATATCAATATTGATTTCAAAAGACCCTTCCAAGTTGACAAGATAAGGACACATCAAGAGCTAGATGTTACCCTCAACCTACGTGATCTGCGCATATCAGAGCCCTTGAGTGAAATAAGCATTACAGTCATGCAAAATGGTCGGTGGGATAATATGATTACAGATCTCAACCCGCAGTATATATTGGGCAGCCAGCTCAAATTTAACCTCCCGGATCTAATTACGTTTGAGGGCATCAAAGAATTTCGGAGTTTTGATATACGTAGTTTGAGATTTACTTCAGTGGGAGTAAATAGTATCGATCTACACCGCAATGGAAGCGACGTGCTACTTAACTTACAAGAATCGAGAAATGACCGTAGTTATCTATTTTTTCCTGATATCAATGGCAACTTTGTAATCCAAAAATCTCAAATCGCTTTACCTCAACTCAATACTGATAATACTGAGATTATCTCAAACACCCTTATAGGTGGAAGCTCCGCTGATAGCCGTAACCTTGACTGCCAGTATGCCTCTGTAATCTTCTCCTTAGATATGCCGCAACTATATGAAGGTGACGTTTATATGATCGGTAAGTTTTCCGATTGGTTGCCCAGAGCCGAGTACAGATTAGACTATGATGATAGACGCCAAATATATACGGGAGAATCATTATTTAAACAAGGGTATTATGACTACATGTTTGCCGTCAGTAAGAACGATGGCATTTTAGACTTAATACCAACCGAGGGCTCTTGGTATGCTACAGAAAATGACTACACCGTATTGGTATACCTGAGCGAATTCGGAGCTATATCCGATAGACTCATCGGCATAAATACAGCAAGTTCTTTATATAACCTCCGTTGATTATCGAACAATAGATGAGTTCAAACCGTAAGAAGGTAAATTAATGATTACAATTATGAAACCTTTAAACTACGGAATTATAGCCGGTCTCTTCATGTCTCTTATACTTTCAATACTTAGTATTAACGGTGACTATGGCGGATCAGCTTTGAAATATGTCAAATATCTATTTTTTATCGCCACATTAATTGTCTTTTATCTACAATTAGATCCAAAGAGATTGGGGGCTAAATATTTTATCAAGTACATCAGCGGAGGATCTAAAATAAGTGTCGTTGCAGCCAGCATAATAGCTTTAGCCAACATCGTACTTTTCTATATTAATCCAGATTGGAGTATTCAAAAATTTAATTTATTGGCCGACAGTCCATCGGAGTCCATGATGATATCTGCTGTGCTATTTGTAGAAGTAATAGTATTGGGATTGCTGTGTAGCTTTGTTGTTTTCCCAATATTTAAAAATAGATATACCATAAAATAAGACCTTTAAGCACGGCGTAGAGCTTTGATAAAGCCAATGCTCTCTTTATTGAATTGATCAGGTTTATCTACATTCACTACGTGACCACATTGCGGTAGCACTACTAGAGAGGCGCTTTTATGTCTTTTGACTAAATACTCTACCGGAGGTAAAAACATATAATCCTCATCTCCCATGATATAAAGTGTAGGAATTTTGACATCGAAACTTCTAAAAAAACTTAAAAGAGGATTGATACTAGAGGTCAACCTAAACCAACGAATAAATTCTTTTTGATATAGTTTTTTGGCTTCTCTGATGAATAAATTTCGCGACTCTTTGTGCTTTTTACGTGGCATGACGACCCAAGCAAAAAGCTTATAGAGCAACATGTAAGGGAGGACTGATTTCAGTGTTACTCCGAGTTTCATCAATATCTGCGACCTGAAATTTAGCTTAAGTATAGCACCTCCCATAATCATACTACTGACCATGTCGCGGCGCATCTCTGCTAACTGTCTTATGATAATAGTACCAAGTGATATACCTACAAAGTGAGAGGATTTTATTTTAAGATGATCCAGTAGCTCGATCACATCATTAGTCAGAAACTCAAAACTGTATTTTTTGATATTCTCTTTAGAGAAAGAAAGTTTGGATGCACCATGACCTCTTAGATCTATCATGAGTACATTAAACTCTTTTCTGAAGTCACGAATTTGCTTATACCAAATAGAAGACGTGCCTCCGGCACCATGGATAAAGGTTACCCATTCTTGTGAAGTCTCGTGTTCGTATTTTTTATAGTGTAACAATATTCAATGTATTATCGGATAAAATGCACATTACCTATCTCAAAGTAAAACACATTCATCCATATTTGTTCCCATTTGATATAAATATTAGCTAATTAATATAGAATTATTAGAACTTCATACTCTAATCAAATAATAGTTGCGATGATGCGTCATGTGATCACTCTTTGTTTATGCTACCTTATCGTACATATGTCAACTGCTCAGCAGACATGGAATCTACAAGAATGTATTACGAGAGCTCAAGAGCAAAGCCTCAATGTACAACAATCTCTACTCGCGGTACAAGATGCAGAAATCAGTGAAACTATCTCTAAGCACAGCAGATATCCATCTCTAAATGCGGGATCTAATGTCAATTGGAATTTTGGTAGATCAATAGACCCTACCTCTAATACCTTTGTCTCGGAGACTTTTTTCTCAAATAATATATCTCTCAATACAGGAGTTACATTGTACAATGGTGGAGCAATCAATAACTCCATCAAACAGAGTGAAATAGATACCAAAGCGGCGATGCAAGATGCATTATCTGTAAAACAAAATATAGCGCTTTCGGTATCTAGCTTTTATTTGAATCTACTCTTTGCTAAAGAAAATGTAGCGATCGCTGAAAAACAGCTAGCTCTTGCTCAAGATCAGCTCAAACAAATCAATATTTTGATCAACGCTGGTAGCCGACCAGAAAATGAGCGGCTAGACCTAGAAGCACAAGTAAGCTCAGCGGAGCAAAGTCTTGTGCAAGCTCAAAATACGGTAGATATCAACACATTAAATCTAAAGCAACTTTTACTACTAGATGCTGATGTTGACTTTGACGTGGTGATACCTGATAATACGTCCAAATTTCAATCCGACAATGACTTACTGACCTTTGAAGAAGTATACGCCACTGCACTAAATACACAACCGAATATCAAAGCCGGAGAACTGCGAGAAGAAAGTGCAGCAGTATCTGAAAAAATTGCGAAAGCCGCACTTTTACCTAGCCTTAGTTTTGGCGCTAGCCTAGGAAGTAATTATTCTAATAAAGGACTGAGTATAGATGGATTTAATGATGTTATACAAGAGACTGATGTGGTATTTCAAGGTATGACAAGTACTATCGGTTTTCCTCAACAGGTGCCCGTAACCTCAAAAACCCCTTATTTTACGCAACTCGATGAAAACCTCTCTTATGGAGTCGGTTTTGGCTTGAACATACCCATCTACAATAACTACCAAAATAGAGGAAATATAGAACGAGCTAAAATTGGCATCGATAATGCAAAGATCAATCAACGCCAACAGACTGAAAATTTAAAAATAGATATCCAACAAGCACTTGCTGATATGAAAGCTGCCAAGCGAAGCTACGCAGCTGCTAAAAAAACAGATGAGGCACAAAAAATGGCTTTCAATAATGCCAGCAAAAGATTTGATCTAGGAGCGATAAGTACATTTGACCTCAACAATTCTCGTACCGCTATGGAAAATGCAGCGGTCAATCTCCTCATTGCCAAATATGATTATATCTTTAGATCAAAGATTATTGATTTTTACTTAGGAAAACCTCTTAAGATGGACTAGTCAATGACTCAATCCTTAATGCGAATAACACAGATAAACCAAGCTCTACATGGCAAAAAAGAATAGACGCAAATATTGGCTTCTTGGATTATTGCTACTCTTGATCATAGCAATAGCAGCTGTATATTTTAAAAATAAAAATAAGCCTAAGGGAATAGCCATCACCACAGAAGAAGTAGTAAAGCGTACGATCATTGAAAAGGTATCGGCTTCTGGCAAAGTATTTCCAGAGACGGAAATCAAAATAAGCTCTGATGTATCTGGTGAAATCGTAGAATTATATGTAGAGGAAGGAGATAGCGTAGTGATCGGTCAAGTATTGGCAAAAATAGATCCAGAAGCATTTAAATCAGCAGTAGATAGGGGACGTGCTACGGTCAATAACTCAAAAGCTCAAGTTGCCTTATCTAAAAGTCAAATACAAAGTAATATTGCCCAGAAAGAGCAGATTATTGCTCAGCTGCAAAATGCTAAAAATATACATAACCGAAATGAAAAACTACTCCAAGATGGGGTGATCTCTCCTCAAGACTTTGAGCAGTCAGAATCAAACCTACAAGCACTGCAAGCCAACCTCAGAGCTGCTGAAGCTAGCATACAATCTGCTGAGCAAAGTGCAGAGGGAGCAGAATACTCCGTACAAAGTGCTGAAGCATCGCTCAAAGAATTACAAACAAACCTAAATCGGACTACCATAAAAGCTCCAGCTACAGGCGTAGTATCGAGCTTATCAGTGGAGCAAGGAGAGCGAGTTGTAGGTACCATACAGATGACTGGTACTGAGATGATGCGTATCGCTAATCTATCTGCCATGGAAGTGCAAGTAGATGTATCAGAAAATGATATCCTTAGAGTGTCGCTCGGAGATTCTGTAGATATAGAAGTTGATGCATACCTAGATAAAATATTTAGAGGAACAATCACGGAAATAGCGAATAGCGCATCTAATATTACTACTGCAGGGATGAGCCTAAACTCTGACCAAGTGACAAACTTCATTGTAAAAATCAGAATAGATCCTAGGTCTTATCAAGATCTGGTCAGAAAAGGTATTGAATTTCCATTCAGGCCCGGTATGTCAGCATCTGTAGATATCTATACGCATAAAGAAGATAATGTACTCACGGTACCCATACAGGCTGTAACCACACGAGAAGAAGAAGCAGTAGATGATAGAGATGCTGAGCTACTAGAAGTTGTTTTTCTGATGGAAGCAGATACTGCTAGAATGGTAGAGGTAACTACCGGTATACAAGATGACGATTATATCATTATAAACTCTGGCTTAGAGGAAGGTCAAGAAATCATTACCGGACCGTATACTGCGGTATCTAAGTCAATAGAACAAGGATCTGAGGTAAGAATAAAAGAGGAAAAAGAGAACAAAGAAGATGAGTAATCATGTACTTACCGTACTCACTAAACCTCCTATCCTAGGCACCGTAAAAACTCGTATTGCCAAGGATACGAATAATCAGACGGCACTCGACATCTACATAAAATTATTGTCAAAAGCACAGGATCTATGCCGTGAAATCCTGGCCGATGTATGGGTATATTATGCGAGCGAATCTATACCTAACGACGAGTGGAGCACCATCACTAATCATCGATTACTACAAGCAGAGGGTGATCTAGGAGATAAACTCAAAGATGTATCCAATACGCTTGCGCAGCAATATGATAAGTACATAATCATAGGTGGTGATTGCCCTTATATCTCGAAAAGTCATATTGATGATGCCTTTAGAGCATTGGATAAACAAGATATCGTACTAGGACCCGTGTATGATGGCGGATATTATCTGATAGGTGCAAAAAACTATTATCCCGCTGTATTTGAGCAAATCGATTGGAGTACAGAGCATGTACTGGACCAAACGATAGACCAGATTGAAAAATTGGAGCTTAGCTTTGGCTTACTTGACACCTTAGAAGATATCGACTACATCGAGGATTGGAAACGCTATTTAGACTTCTACGAAGCTTCAAAATAAGCTCTGAGGTCTTCGACCATCTGATCAGACATTTTCTCTTGAGGATACTGTGGCATGTAAGATCTTTTACCAGATTTGACAGGTACTCCCCATCTGATTACTTGATATATGCTATGCCTAGTATATCCACCAATGTGTCTCTTCATATGACGTAAGCTCATTTTATGTTTATCAAGATGAAAGTAAGAGTACCTCTCATTTTCATGGCAGTGCATACAACTTTGCTCATAGATAAGTTCACCATTGGCAGGGTTGCCCTCGTAGTCATATCCAATAGATCTATCCGCTGGTGGTCGAGTAAATGTCGCAGGGCTATCTTTAAGGTATTTACTGTCAATCATCGCCAAGGCATCGGCTCTACTATCATCCTTACCACTCAACACTTCATTGATAAAATCAGATTCTTCCCCTGCTAGATTGAGATCATTCATTTTAAGGTCTATCGTCCATAGATAAGATAGTACAGACTCTACTTCCCATCCTTTGAGCTCCCTACCTTGAGCACATTCTACGGCACATAATTTTATAGCTTCTCTGATATCATTTCTTGCAGGTTCTACTAGGTCTCCATATTTCTTATCATAGTCACCATTGTAGTATGTTTCTCGATTGACAGCGCCATAAAGAGTGGTACCTTGTAAGAAAGGAATACCTTTTTCTACCGCATACTCTAACCTTTCTTGGGGATCAGGGAAAGCTAAATCAGGATCTTCTTTCACCACATTGTGACATGATGTACATACAAAATGCTTTGATTGTTTCTTGACTTTTTTACCATCAGGAGTTTCTGCAAACCCTTGTTTGACTATTGCCTCTCCGATAGCTGCAGAAATACGAGGATTGTTCTTGATAGGGTACTTATCCAATACGGGCGAATCACCAAGCTTGACCAAAATATCTGTTACGCTATCCTCTGGCATAAAACTTCTATCCGATCCGCTGTACGGTGAAAAAAAACTAGCTCCAAATAGAAAAGATAAAATTCCTAAGACTATATATTTCATAAACTTAGAAGATTAAAGCGTAAATAATCGTGATATCGTAAATCCCATCCGGTATTCGCCATCGAGCCAATTGGATCGTGTATATGGTATAAAATCAGTCTCTACCAGACCTTTGGCATTGGTAAAATTGAGCTGAAATACGTGACCACCGCCTGTCTCCCACTCCAATCCAAAACCTAGTGGCATATAGTATACATTTTCGGTAGTCCTAAGATCGCTGATAGGCAACACTGCATCTATAATAAAGCCCATGGACTTGGTCACCTGTATGCGCCAAGCGGACGCCACATTGATCAAGTCATTTTTATCTTCTGTGGTCACAAGATTTCTAAAAGTCCATCCAAAGGCCAACTGACCTGATAAGCGAGGTGAAAATTTTTTACCTACAATAGTCTGTACATGGTATGAAAAACGATGTGAAGTCTTCTGAAAGAAACTCAGTCTACCTGGAGTCTCGCTTGCTGTCATCGTTGTGAAAGAACCCGTACCAGAGAAGGTAAGGCTAAATGGATTGTTGCCATTGATATCTTGCACCATAGCCCGATACTTGACAAGACCATGTACATTTTGTCTCAGCTCACTTGCTCCCTTTGCTCTGCTAAGCCCTACCATGAGCCTATCTGTGACACCATACTCAAATCCAATAAGCACGTCTGCAGCATTTTCTAATCCATAAAAGGTGGGCCAACCTCCTTGAGATCCGGCTAGATCACCAAATCTATGGGCGATACGCATATCTAGCTTTCCCTGCTTGAGCGTTTCTATACTATGGGAGTTGATGACTCTAGTATCTTTAAAACTTTTATGCACAAGCTCCTGTGCTGACAGTGCAACACTAGAGATGGTCAATATTAAAATCAGTATATTTTTCATAGGTGTAAGTTCTGTAGAAGTAGACGAGATTTATTTGGGATATCCTTGCTCTATCCAGCAAGTAAGGATATCAAAATCCTCTACTGTGAGTTCTATAGGTCCGTTAGTCGCATAGCTAGGAGGCATATCTCGCTTGCTCAATACACGATCTTGAAAAGATCCAGCATCCAAATATTCTTTCCATTCTTCGTAGCTATTCCTAGGTTCTCCGATACTATTTTGCCCACCATCATGACAGCCAACATAGCTACAGCTCGAGTTCATGATTTTGAAAATATCATTTTGATATGTGTAGTTATCAGATGCACATATGGTCTCTCTTTCCTCAAAACTATCGCGAGAACAAGAAAACACAACACTAGCCATCACCAACAGAAAAAGCAATACTCTCATCAT
>JAHDGW010000425.1 GCA_020631635.1 Saprospiraceae bacterium | reverse complement strand
CTAGACACAAGAAGGCTGGACTTAAGGTCTTTCTCTCTCCTTTACGTACTTACTATAATCAGGATAATCGTTGAGTAAATGATAATGAAGTTCAACAAACATGCACTGATCATATTTTTTTTGCTGCTGAGTATGCCTTACGCTTCCTGCCAATCCGATTCTTTACTGTCAAAGTTGTCTTTTGAAATGGATTTCAGATTTAGAGCTGAGCAGGATTGGAATTCGAGAAAGTCTGATGGCACATATAGAGATGATAGATCTAGGTTGCGATATCGTATGCGTGCAGGAGTAGTCTTTAAGGAGAAAGATCACTCTTTTGGTTTGAGAATTAGAACGGGTGATCAACGGAAACAGCAAGATCCTCAGTTGACTCTGGGAAAGGGTCTAATGGAGTTTGGCACATTACCGATTGGCTTTGAAAAAATTTATTGGGAATTTAGTAGAAATCTTTTTAAGTTATGGCTAGGAAAAAATACGTATCCTTTTGATAAGAATAATGAGCTGTTTTGGAGTGATAATGTCTTTCCAGAGGGATTTTCATTGAGCAAGTCCATAAATATAGAGAATGGAGTGCTAGATAAGATCAGGTTTACGGTAGGGCATTTTATACTTTCGTCGAGAGATAGATCTTTTATTGATGATTCATACTTTCAGGGTGCTCAGATAAGTGTTTTTTCGCATAAAGAGATGATGCAAGTTTCTGCAGCGATATATCAACTTTCAAACATTCCAAATATCCCTGATGGAGCCGCTTCATTTGATTTAGCGTATTCGATATTACACTTGAGATCCAAATGTTCATTTTCTAATGTGAGTTTTGATTTCGATTTATACTACAATGCTAAGGACTACAATTCTAATCTCGATATAGCTCAAGAGTTCAGAGATCAAAAATTAGGCTACACGTTAGGTGTTCAGTATGGAGATTTGCTTAGTAGTCAAGCTTGGATGTACAGGCTTACTTATGCTTACCTAGAAAGGTATTCCATATTGGATTATATGGCTCAGAACGACTGGGCGAGATGGGACTACTCTTCAGATTCGTCGCCTGATGGAAGGCTCACAAATTTCAGGGGAATTGAGGCTGTTGTGGCATATTCTATCACGGAGCGATGTAATCTCGTGATGAAGTACTATACAATCAAGCAGCTAGTTCCTTTTGGTTCATATAAAGAAAATGGACAGCGTATAAGGTTTGATCTAAATATTAAAATATGATTGCTCAGGGCTTTGATTAAAGAGCTGGTTATCTAGAGAGCAGTTGAGATGGTACGACTAGGTGTTGCTACATGGCACTTTCATAGTAGTTAAGATGCTTGAAATCGCGGCTTTTAGGCGAATTGCGAGCTGCTGAGATTGTCCATTAACATTGCGGAGCTGATCCATCGATATTCTGGTGAAGATGCTTGGTGGAAATGTGTACCCTCCCGATGACTTGAGGTGTAGTGCTACGGAGGTGATTAGCATAT
>JAHDGW010000083.1 GCA_020631635.1 Saprospiraceae bacterium | reverse complement strand
GCTTATGGTATCGAAAGATTAGTTATATCCACTTATCAGTCTTTTACGGGTACTGGTAAGCAAGCAGTAGATCAATACCAATCCGAAGCTTCGGGCGAAGATTATAATGCCGCGACCGCTGCTTATGACTATCCCATATTTGCGAATTGTATTCCTCATTGTGATGTTTTCTTAGAAAATGACTATACCAAGGAAGAAATGAAGCTAGTACATGAAACGCGTAAGATATTAGGTGATAATGATATTGCGATCACTGCTACGGCAGTAAGGGTACCTGTAGATGGAGGACATTCTGAATCTGTGAATGTACAGTTGAAAAAAGATTTTGATATAAATGAGGTCAAAAATTTACTTAAAGAAACGGAAGGACTTACGCTGCTGGATGATCCGTTAAACAAAAAATACCCAATGCCTTTGTTTGCTAAAAATAAAAATGATGTATTTGTCGGACGCGTCAGAAGAGACGAATCTATAGACAGAGGCTTGAATCTTTGGATAGTTTCTGATAACTTAAGAAAAGGAGCTGCAACAAATGCGGTTCAGATTTGTACATATTTAAAGAAGTCTGGACTCATTGGGTCTTAAGGCTTGTTTCTTAATTGAGAATTACGATGTCAGTAAACTGAGGTCGAGGACAACAAAAACTACAGTATGAAAAAGAAGATCGTTTTATGGGGTACTAATGAAAATGATCAAAAATTGCTATTGGCCTTAGAGCTTAAGGCATCTGACAATAAAGTACATCTGCATACTTTTCCTGAAGAAATAGCAACTGAGGACTTCTACACCAAGATGATGAATCTATGGAGAAATGGGACGGAAATTCCATTTCCAGATGGTCATACTTCGATCGAGAAAGACCTATCGATAACGGAAGACTTATTGCCAGAAAACCTCAAAGTGGAGCGAGGAGACCTAGTCAGTCGCGCCAAAACGGAATGGCACTTTGCTGTATTATCCGCTAAGATGTTTGAGATGTACAAAGGCGAGTTGGATGATATGAAAACGAGAGTAGAACACCTTACTAATTTCGACTCTGGAATGTGGGAAGAGCTCAAAGGTTTCTGGGGTAAGGTACAAGACCAAGTCAGAGAAAAAAATCTATTTAGAGAACAAGCCAACGAGCTCAGAGAGTCTACAAACGGTCTGTTTGACAAGCTGAAAGAACTCCGTAAATCTTTGGATGATGAGTTTAGAAAACAATCTAAAGAACACCTATCTAAGTTTGCCGATAAACTATCAAAGATTGAAGAAAAGGTAGAAAAAGGGCTAGGGTTACAACCAATATTCAATGAGCTCAAAAATATCCAAAAAGACTTCAGAGATACTAAGTTTACTAAAGATGACCGAAATAAACTTTGGAAGCGAATAGATAAAGCTTTCAAAATAGTAAAAGAAAAAAGATTTGGCGATAAGAGTGGCAATAATGAGGGCTCCGCAATGGGCAGAATTGAGCGTAGGTACAATGGTCTGATGGAAGCCATCAAAAAAATGGAGCAATCTATCAATCGTGATAAGAAAGATAAAGAATATCAAGACCGCAAAATTGCACAGACAGATTCTCAGCTTGAATTGCAGCTCAAGCAAGCAAAAGTAAAAATGATAGATGAGCGTATTGCCTCCAAGCAGCTCAAGCTTGATGATATGCTTAAGACTAAAATAGAGTTAGAGGTTAGGGTAGAAAAGGAAAAAGAAAGAGAAGCAAAGCGACTTGAAAAACAGAAGATAGAAGAAGCAAAAAAGGAGGCGAAGGCCAAAATTGCTGAATCAATAGAAAGTACCGAAATAGATGCAGAAGCTCAAGAAAAGCTACAAGCAGCTGCAAAGCAAATAGCCGATGCTAAGGCAAAAAAATCAACACCTGTCAAGGAAGAGCTTAAAGTCGATGAACCAAAAACTGAAGCGTCCTCTACGGAAGAAGCTAAGCCCGAAGAGTCGGTAGCTGAAAAAGTAATAGATGCCGTCGAAGACGCCGTAGAAAGCGTAACAGAAGTGGTAAAAGATGTCATCGAAGCGATCACCGATAAAGTAGAGGATCTTACTGAAAAAATGGATAGCGAAGAGTAATCAATGCATAATGCTAGTTATCACAATCCAACTAGTATGAATGGTATATATTCATTGTAGAAGGGAATAAAAAAAGGGATATTTCATGAATTTGAAATATCCCTTTTCTTTTTTAAATCATTAAGCTTATTTGATCGTAAGCTTTTCAGTTATCGTTCCAAGCTCTGTAGCTATTTTGATAAAGTATACACCTGAGGTCAGTGATTTGATATCTAAGGTTTTGACTCTTGTTGTTTGATCTAGACTAATGTTGTCTTGCATTATGAGTCTACCGTCGATTGCATTTAGACTTATACTTCCATTTACTCGATCTTTAGTCGCGATAGAAATATGTACTTCGTCACTTGCAGGATTCGGGAAAACACTCATATTGAAAAAGTCTGGAGCCGCGTCTACAACCTCTACACTTTGATCAGAATCAATAATCGTACGTGCGGTATTTGATGTTGCAGAAGCTTCATCACTGGTTACAGTTGCAGAGCTTTCTAGCATAATAAGATCCATAAGTTCGACAGCATCTACTGCCCATCCTGGATTAGCTCCTGTGGCAATAACAGTCTCATCAGATCCGTATCTAAATCTTACAGAAACCTCTTGGCCAGTATAGTCAGATAGATCTATATAAGAGTCTATATAACCATCACTACTACCTGAGAACCCAAAGTTGCTTGGAATAGGAACTGCTGAGTAAGAAAGTGGTGCTGGATATCCATTTCTGATAAATTTATCAGGGAATCTACTCCAAATACTACCACCGTCTGTTGTGATTTCTACGAAACCACCGTCATTTCCATTTTGAGTATTATAGTTATGCCAAAATCTAAATGTAGGTACATTACCTGACACGGTAAATGGCCCAAAGATCAAACGCTGATCTACATCTGCCTCAGCTGATGCACAAAACCAATGCTGACCTCCACTATAAGGATTAGAATTGTCAGGTAGCCATAGCGATGATGTACCCTCTACATCTATATTCCAAAAGTCAAAATCTTCATCAGACTCTACATCATTAAGGAAGATAGTTGTAGATTTACCAGAGGTAGCGATGAGCTCATAAGAGATGACTACTTCGTCATCAAAATCTATAGAAGGTATAGAAAATACAACCTCTGTTCCATCTACAGTACCTGTAATACTTCCTGATCCGGCAACATATTCACTTCCAGCAGGTATTTGATCTCTTACCTCTACATTATTGACCGTTTCTGGGAAGTGGTTCGTGACTGTAAGAGTAACATCAATATTATTTTGTGATTGCACCACTTCTGTTACTTCTTTGCTTATTTTTAGCTCAGCGATACATTGTGGCTTAGGTTCAAAATTTTCCGTGCCATCATTTCTATCGTCAGTACTGCCACCGTCAGCAAAAAAGCCATATCCTCTGCGGGCAAAAATATCCCAAAGAAGACATTCGTGTATACCCTCATTATTGGCAACATCTGCACCAAAAATAGCGTCTCTACCTTCTACAAAGCCAGGGCTACATTGCTGAAATTTCATACCATCCATGACTAACTGAATAGCTTTGAAGTTTCCTGATTCGGTATTAGACCAGTCTTCATCAAATCCATATAGATCTACAAATGCCCAATAAATATCCCATAGAGTCGCTACCCATACTTCACCAAGAGGGTGCGGGGCTGTAGTACCTATTATATCTGCATAAGTTTTATTATTTACATTGAAGTCTGTAGAATAAGGCTGCGATCGTATACCTCTACCGTTGGTACCTTGCGAATCGACATAGTTACCTATTCCTCTAGGGCTAGTACCACTATCTCCTACTTTAGCTGTCGTCACGAGCGTAAAAAAGTCACTCCATCCTTCTCCCATTTGCTCATCATTACCTAAGCATCCTGCAGCAGTTGGTCCACCGGTAAGACGATTAGAGATACCATGACCAAACTCATGTGCGATCACACCATTATCATATGATGCATCCCACATTGGAGGTCCTACAGGCTCTACTTGCTTCATGGTCAACTCTACATCTACACCTGCATTGATAGATGCCTTGATAGTCTGACATACACTATATTGTACAAATAATGAAGGGATAGTCACTTGTGCCGCTGATGGATCATCATCTGGAGCGGTCATACCACTTATTTCATCTCCTGTACCACCATTGATACCTGGTACATTACATACCAGAGCAGCTACAGCCCCTGCATTCTGAGCATTGAGTACTTTTTCAAAAAAGAAACATTCTCCTCTGTCTACTAATGCAATCTTTCCATTTATTTCTTCACCATTCAGTACTTCTGTGCAGGCATTAGTTGGGTTACTTCCTGAGTTTCTTGCAATAGCAGCATTTGCTGTTACATCGGCTGCTTCTATCGCAAGACCAAAATCTGCAGTACCTGTAAGACTTACAATTCCTTCGATTTCGGCAGGAGAATTTATGGTGAGATTACCACCGTTATTCGTCCACAAAAACATCTGCATTCTACCATTGCCTCCATCACCTGGTGTAGCAAAGTTAGCATTGTCAGTACCTGATGCATCTTGTGCTTCCGCTAGTACATAGTCACCACCGACTCCACCATTACCATAATTGTTTTGCTGGAAATTACCTGCAGCCTCATCAAATCCTGCTAGATAAATCAAATCATGCATGATATTATTGGCATAAAATAGATTAGTGACAGCAGCATCTTGACTCATATCTGCTGCATTATCGGTGTCATGTGGAAAATCAAAGACTAATTCTTCACCACCCTCAGGTTCTGAACCTAAATCAGGGACATTAGTATCTTCTGTATCTAAGTATGCATGCACATTGTTACCTCTAGTGATGGTATACTCGGCACCATCCATACCATCAGTATCATGCCATCCTAGCGGAGAAGCTGCTGGATAATGGGGTTGAGATACCATGGTTTGTTCTACCTCCAAGGGACTTTCCGCAGGGAAAGGGTATACGTTATAGCTACCAGATACAGCGGTTGTTTTATTCACTTGTTTGGCATGAGCATGTGCACCACAATTCTCATGTTTTTTGATGCCTCCACGCTTGTGGTCATGATTACAGTATACTGTCCAGTTATGTTGAGATATAATCTCTCCAGTCACCGCATCTGCTCTGAGTGACCAATAATCAGCATTATCTTTCATGTCTATTGCGAAATCCCATGCCAGTCTTACATCACCATTCTTGGTAACTACATAGCTTAATGATGCAGGAATATCATTATGGCTATAGCTTGTTTTGTTAAATACTAGATGGTGCTCATCTACCTTTTCTTTGATGGTAGGAGCAGATCTATCTGTAATTTCAAGCTGTGCTGCTACGCTTTGCAGCGCCTCCACTGCGGATATACTTGCAGTCGTACTTGTGATTTTAGATGCGAGATCACTCACAAAATTGTTGCCAGCATGTAATACTTTTCCTTCTTTAGAGATATTGAAGTTTGTGATAGCATTGTATACTGGAATCCCCTTATGTGCTTGATTATAGTATACATGTGTCACTCCATTATGCTTAGAAGTATACATGTCTCTGACGTATGCCTCCTGATAGTCAGCTTGTGACAATTGCCAGTCAGAGGACATTTCTTTAAAATAATCTTGGCTGATCTGCTCAGCACTTCTTTGTTGTGCTTGTAAGCTTAATGCCAAAATCAAAGCGAAAGAAAGAGTAAAAATTCTTTTCATGCGTTTGTATTTAGTTTTCATAGTTCAGTGAATGCTCAGGAAAACATATCTAATTCAATTATCTTTGTTTGATATTAACATATGTAATAATGTATCAAACTCATTAGTCTGATCACCTTACCAAAAGCTCCCGTTAAGATACAATTTAGATTGTTTTTTCATGAAACAACTCATTAGATAGAAGTGACGAAGACAATTTTTACCTTTATAGTACTAAAGCAAAACTATTATCAAAGAATTCAAGAAATCTGATTTTCAAATCATCTACGGTAAAAATCCAATATTAGAGGCATTAGACTCGGATATAGAGATTGATAAAATATTTGTTCAAAACAATCTTAGAGGAGAGTTTGAGATAGAACTCCGCAAACGATGTAAGGAAGAAATCATTCCTATGGTCAAAACTCCTCAGGAAAAACTTGATCATCTCGTGAAAACGAAAAACCATCAAGGGGTAGTCGCATTTACTACTCCGGTCAAGTTTCATCGTCTGGACTACGTATTGCCACATCTATTTGAAACAGGCAAAGATTTTACGCTAGTAATACTTGAGGGAGTCACGGATGTAGGCAATATTGGAGCAATTGCTCGATCAGCATTGGCATTTGATATCGACTATATGATCTTACCCATCAAGAAAACCGCTAGTATCACGAAGGATGCGGTAAAGGCTTCTGCGGGTGCATTGTTGAGTCTACCACTTTGTAGAGAACCCAACTTACAGGAGGCAGTGAAATATATACAATCTTGTGGGGTCAAAGTATTTGCAAGTGATCTCAAATCAAAGAAACCTATGGGTGATTTGGATTGGTCAGGGCCTAAGGCTATTGTCATAGGATCTGAGTCGAGCGGGGTGTCTAGAGAGATGCTGAGTATTGTGGATGAGACCTTTATTATTAATCAAAGTGATGCTATTGATTCACTTAATGTATCGGTAGCATCTGGTATTATGTTTCACGAAATTTATCGATGCTCTAAATAAGAGCGTTATTCATCTATTAAATTGAACCAATCAGACTATTATGCCCTTATTGAAGTAAGCATTAGAGGATAAGATTTTTTATAAACCTTGATTGAAAATATGAATTCATTAAAAAATATAAGTTTTTTGCTCATAGCAAGTATGGCATTATTGTTAGCTAGCTGTGGTGGTCAGAAAAATCTAGCTAAGGATAAGGAATTGGCTTATACAGGCTTAGATAACGCCTTGCTCTGGAAAATTGAAGGAACAGGTATGACGGTCCCCAGTTATCTATATGGTACCATTCATATCATCAATGATAAAGACTATTTTTTACCCACAGGCACATTATCTGCAATGGATGAAGCCAGCGATATAGTATTTGAGATAGATATGTCTGACATGTCTGATATGAGTAATGTCATGGGGCTCATGAGTGCCGCTGTCATGAAAGATGGTAAATCGCTCAAGGATTTAGTTACTCAGGAAGAGTATGACATGATCAGTGATCATTTCAATAAAATGGGATTACCTCTATTTTTATTTGAAAAAATGAAACCCATGTTTCTCACTGTTTTTGCGAGTAGCGACTTTGATCCGCAAGGGTTACAAAATGGAAGTTTGAAGTCTTATGAAATGGAATTTATGGAAATCGCCGAGCAATCAGGTAAAACAGTTGCTGGACTTGAAACTATAGAATATCAGATGAGTATTTTCGATTCTATACCATATGAAGATCAAGCTAAAATGCTGGTAGAGACGATCAAAACAAGCGATATGGGCAGCGACCAATTTAAGCAAATGGTAGAAGTCTACAAGAGTCAAGATATTGATGCTATGGTCACTATGATCGGTGAAGATGAGCAGGGTCTTGGAGATTTTGAAGATGTGATGCTCAATAATAGAAATGAAAACTGGATTCCAATTATGAAGGAAATGATGGGTTTTAAAACGGTATTCTTTGCTGTTGGGGCCGGTCATTTAGCAGGCCCTAAAGGAGTCATACATTTGCTACGTAAGGAAGGTTATACGCTTACGCCGGTAAAATCGCAAAAAATATAATCCCTCTACTATGGGACTTATATTGGAAGTAAATGGAAAGATCCCGCAATTAGATAAAAACTGTTGGGTAGCTGAAAATGCCACAATCACAGGAGATGTGACGATTGGCAAAGACTCTAGCATATGGTTTCAGACAGTCATAAGAGGAGATGTCAATAAGATTATTATCGGAAATGAAGTCAATATCCAAGATGGGTCAATGGTGCATGGTAGCTATGGACAACAGGATACGATCATTGGAGATCGAGTGTCAATCGGTCATCGTGCTATCGTACATGGTTGTACGGTAGAAGATGATGTGCTCATTGGTATGGGAGCGATTGTACTTGATGGTGCTATTCTGCGATCAGGAAGTGTAATCGCCGCGGGCGCTGTAGTGACTAAAGGTACGATATGCGAAGAAGGATGGATATATGCAGGTACTCCTGCTAAGAAGATTAAAAAAATCGAGAGCACTCAAGCTGATCAGATCATCAGGATGACTGCCAAGGGATACGTTCACTTTAAAGAATACTATCGATAATTATGAGTATTTCTATCTTGGTCTATGCGGAGAGTCTCCACCTATCCAGACCATAAAGCTAATACCTCTTATTATCCTCTCTTGACAAGTAAAGCTTTGTTCGGTGCTTGGGATAATTACGTCCATAAACTTTGTTTGACCTTCCATTCTCATAGTTTTGGTACCCAAGACTTCATGCTTAATTAGCTTTTCGTTACCATTGATCATCTTAGATTCATGATAAATGATATTTTCAATTGCTATAGTTGAAGCGTCAGCCGACATAACTACAACATCACGTACCACAGGGGATTCCACGATTACTGGGTCAGCATTTACCTCATCCTGGGGAGGTTCAGGTGGAATATCGGTATCAGATTTTTGAAAAATTGTACAGGATGAGATTATACTGCTGATGATTATCAATAGTAAAAGATGTTTAGATTGCATTTTAAACTGGTTTAAATTTTGATTTCTTTCTGTTGAAGTTAGTAAAATATCATCAGTATATAGATTATAGTTAACTTACAGTACCACTAAAACCAATAATCAGTGAGCTTTCAAAAGGTCAAGCAGGTCTTTAACGAGAAAGGTATAATAGCGAGCCTTTCTATATTTGGAGCATCGGCATGGCTGTGTATACAAGTATCCCATACTGTTTCACCATATCTGGGATTGCCGTCTTATTTTGTACGATCTATAATAATCACAGTAATCATATTATTTCCTCTATTGATCGTGCATGTATATTTTGATCACAATGAGGAAACAGATATCACTGCTAACGAAGAGAACTTATTGAGACGTATCAATTCTATTTTTGAAAATTCTATCACCAATAGGATTATTTTGGTGATAGGGATTTTTCTATCGGTTCTATTCTTAAATGGTATTTTCTCGGAAGCCAATGATAAGGATCCATACTCTGATACAAAAGAAGGATCTATACCGACTATTCAATCTGATACAGGGGTAGAAAAATTAGCTGTTTTACATTTTGATAATTTGACTGGAGATCCCTCTTTGGCTGTAATAGGACCTATGATTTCACATTGGTTGACAGAAGGCTTCATACAAAATGGAGATATCAAAGTTGCTTCAGCTCATACCATACAACGCGTATACAAGGCATATGAACAAAAAGATAATAAAGAGGTACAAGAAAAAATAAAGAATGAAACAAATGCCAGTCATATTGTTGATGGCAGTTATTTTATGCAAGGAGATTCCATTTTTATTGCTTGTGAGCTTATTGAGGCCGATGCCAAGGAAGTCCTTTTTACTTTTGGTACCTTGTCTGGTCATAAGGATAGACCTCTTGAGATTATTGAAAACCTAAGAGAAAAGGTACTCGGATATTGGTTTAATAGAGGAAATCTAAAACGTTTTCCACCTCCAAGATTTGATAGTTACAAAAAATTTATTGAGGCTCAAGCAATCTGGGGAGAGGACAATAGTAGAGTACTTGCAAAAATCGAAGAAAGTATAGCCATTGATCCAAGCTTTTATGAACCTAAGTTCCTAGAGTTAGCACTGCTTCGTAATTCATTTGGATATTCTAAATGCGATTCTATCATAAAGGTACTCGATGCTAAAAAGCTTGAACTCACTACGGCACAACGCGAAAAGTTAAATTATTTCAAATATGAACTAGCTGGTGACTATAATGAAGCTTATCGATATTTGATTAAGGAGTTTGATCGTGATCCTTCTGACCCTTTTATAAGAACGAGTGTTGGGCATTTTGAAATATTCAACCTGAATGATTATGCAATTGCGATCAAGCACTTGGAGGGAATGGAGCTGGATAAAATGCAATTTGAGAACTGTCATTACTGTCAGACAGGACTATACTCATTGGCAACGGCTTATTATAGATCAGACCAATTAATCAAGGCACTAAATGTAGCAAATAAAGATTCTAAGGTCAATATGGATCCGCGTATCCTAGATCTGAAGTTTTACATCTTTATTGATCTTGGCAAATCAACTAAAATAGACGAGCTCTTGACAGAGATAGTATCATCGATGAGCGATGAAGATTATTTATATTACAATAATTTAATTGGATCTAGATACGATATCTTAAGGGATTCTTCTTTGAAAAAGCATTACTTAGAAAAGGCTATAGCGAAGTATGAAAACATGAGCTTTGATGATATGAGTACCTTGCTAGCAGAAGAGCTTGCAAGATCATATGAGATGTTAGGTAATTACGATAAGTCACTTGAGATCATTCAAGCGTTATCCTCTGCATATCCCAATAATATTTTCTATAAGTATAGAAAACTTGGTCTTACAATTGAGCAAAACCCACAAGATGCCTCTGTCCTTTTGCAAGACTTTAAACTTAATAACAAATATGATTTTGGATATAATACTTATGAATGGGCAAGGATTTACGCTGTGGCTGGAGACAGTGAAAATGCCATAAAGTATTTAGAAAAATCTATAAATAATGGTCGTCTCTTCTATTTGAATTTCTTCGAGAATGATTGGTACTTAAGAAGTATAGTTGATGATCCGAGGTTTAAAGAGATCATAAAATCGAGGAGAGCAAGTAAGTGAAAGATTAGTTGCAATAATGCTCATTAGAAAGTATAAAGTAATCTTGATTTAGCTCTTCAATATGGTATTCCTTAAATGGGCCAATAAATTGTCTCTCGTTTTGGTCTACAACTCTCAAACTCAATGTTTTTTGTTTTCCTTTTATCGAAGAAATGATTAATGACTCTACCGATAGTGCCCAAGTCATCTTATAGAGTTTAGATTCTAAGTCGTTTTCTGAGATAATCTGCTTAGAACAAGATGTTTTCGTGATACTAATGATGTCTTTTATTCGCTCTGTATAATTTTGACTATATGATATAATTCTAAGTATGCTAACAATCATGCAGATGCAGAGACCGATATTAAAATATCTTGTCCAATTGCTTTGGTAGAAAAATATGATTAATGGTAGAATGGTAAATATAGTCAGCAACTGATAGTTTGCTTCCACATAAAATGAATGTATCCCTTGAGGATTAGCAAAGTGTATCAGGATTATGCTGAATACGATCGAGCTGATAACAAAGAGCAAGGGTAGCAACCTTTTCTGTATAAAAGAAATCACAAATTGAACGATCAAAGCTGCCGCGATAAGATAATATTTTGTAAAAATCTCTTCCATAAATATGTGGTTAATAGGAAGTGTACTCATACTGTATGCGGATAGATTATCTAAAAACTCTTGCTGCTTTGCAATGTCATACCAGTTGGTCATATACCTTGATTTAATAAACCAAAGCGCAGTAAATAGCGAAAGGTACAAGACTTGCCTTCGATCGATCGTCCAAGTATTTATACATTTGTAAATGATCATAAATCCGATAGCCAGTAAGCCTAAGGGATGGAAAAATAATGATGCAAAAGAAAATAGGCTTATAAGTACGTAATCTCTAATATGGACTGTTGATTTTTCTAAAATAGCATATGTACATATCAGAAGTAGGATTGCCTGTGTAAGATCACTAGGACACCAATAAAAAGTGTCAGAGACGCCTAATGTCAAAAGACATATCATCAATATACCGAGATCAGCTCTTTTGTATACGTAGCTGACGATCCACCAACAGATCAATTGAAAAAGAGGGTAGGAGATGGAGAATAATATAAGGATCGAGCTTAACGACAAATTCATTTTCAGCCCTGCCCAGGGTAATAGTCTCATGACCACAGCGGGCCAACGATTAGTCATTACTCGTGGATAACCATCATTGATAAGCAAGAATGACTGAAAGGCATTATCGAGAAAGCACATCCGCTCCTGATAAAATACTATGGCCCCTAAAATGAGTATGCTAAATACTATTACCCCGAGGTAGCGATTGATTTTTTGCAGGTCAGAAAACATCTTACCGTAAGATGAGAATTTCTTTGGAAAACTAACAACAAAATAAGAAGCTGATAATTTCGCCTAATCGCCTAATCGCCTAATCGCCT
>JAHDGW010000082.1 GCA_020631635.1 Saprospiraceae bacterium | reverse complement strand
AATAAATATTTTTTCTAGGCTCAGTAAGTGCCACTTCTCCTCAAGCTCTCTTCTACGTATCTCTAGTTCCTGACGTAGTAGTTCTTTAGTATTGAAGGTTGACTGCTCTAATATATCTATGACAGATAAAAACAAGGGCTTGTTATCTATGATGACGCAAGCATTTGGCGATATCGATATTTCGCAATTGGTAAAAGCATACAACGCGTCAATGGTAACTTGTGGTGAGACACCTGAAGCTAGATCTATTGCTACTTCGACATTTTTTGCAGTATTATCGACTACCTTCTTTATTTTGATTTGCCCCTTATCGTTTGCCTTAATGATAGAATCTATGAGCGAATTGGTCGTTATACCATAGGGAAGCTCTGTGACGGCGATAGTATTTTTATCTAACTGCTCGATCTTGGCCCTTACTTTAATTTTTCCTCCTCGCTTTCCCTGATTGTAGTCCGTTACATCTATCATCCCTCCAGTCTGAAAATCTGGATAAATCTTAGTCTTTTTGCCTTCTAAAATTTTAATACTTGCCTTAATTAGCTCTTGAAAATTATGAGGCATGATCTTCGTCGAAAGTCCCACAGCAATACCTTCTACTCCTTGAGCTAGTGCCATCGGAAATTTTACGGGAAGTAGGATAGGCTCTTTCTTACGACCATCATATGACATCTGCCAGTCCGTAGTTTGAGGATTGAATACAACCTCTAAAGCAAACTTGGTCAATCTCGCCTCAATATATCGAGAAGCCGCAGCACGATCACCTGTACGTATGTCTCCCCAGTTGCCTTGTGGATCGATCAGTAAATCCTTCTGTCCTAAATTAACAAGTGCATCACCTATGGCTGCATCACCATGCGGGTGATATTGCATAGTCTGACCTATGATATTGGCTACTTTATGATAACGCCCGTCGTCCATTACTTTCATACTATGTAAGATCCTTCGTTGCACGGGTTTGAAACCATCTAGAAGTGCGGGCACAGCTCTCTCCAAAATCACATAGGAAGCATAATCAAGAAAATACTCCTTATACATGCCAGAAAGATTGATAATCTCCTCGCCTTGTCTAATATTATCTAATGGAGTTATTTCGTCGTTTTGGTCACTCATACAATCTGCTCAATTTTAAAATCCAAAAATACATAAAAGAAAATAATTATACACAAATTGCTTAAAACCATAAGAATACATATTAACAAGCTAGCATGAGACGTGATTACCCTAAATATGACAATAGATCACGCAGCTTTTATAAAATATCCTCCTAACGCCACTTTAGTAATAATTTAACTAGCCTTAACAAAGCTAAAACTATTAATACGCAGCTATACTATTAGCTTCACCGTTACTATATTGTAACTTCATAGCTGCAAAGCGGTAACAACTGTATCATGGAATTTGTCTTAGACGTTCATAATCAGGAAAAGGATTTTATCAAGGCCTGTGCAAACCAAGAGAGGTGGGCACAGCAAAAGCTTTATATTGACTATTACCCAAGTCTAATGCCGGTCTGTCTGCGATATGCCAATAATGAAAATGACAGTTTCGATATTTTACATGAGGCATTCATTAAGATTTATAAGAATATTCATAAATATCAATCCGGAACTTCACTAAAAGCTTGGATCAAAAGGATCGTGGTCAATACTGCAATCGATTATTATCGTAAAAATGCAAGACGCAGGACTCAAAATCTAGAAACAGCTTATACGGTATATGATGATTCTGTAGATGCGGTATCGCAAATGTCTGCTCAAGAAATCATGGAATGTCTTCAGCAACTGACTCCAGCATATAGAACCGTTTTTAACTTGTATGTAATCGAAGGATTTTCTCACCGAGAAGTGGCAAAAGCCATGGGAATCACAGAAAGTACCTCACGATCAAACCTTGTAAAAGCTAGAAGTAAACTTAGAACAATACTAAAAGCGAAGAGTATCGAATATGGATCTTAATACATTCGATAAACATATAAAAGAAGCATTGGATAACCTAACCGTTAATCCAGATAACAGCCACTGGGATGCACTAGCGGCCCGGATTGATCAAGAGCTGAATACCGATCGCACCACTAAAAATGATCATCTGCTAGATCAATCTATCAAGGAAACTATCGAGCAAGGTGGTATTGTGACACCCGAAAACAAGTGGTCTGCGCTGTCCGAAAAAATAGATCATGATCTCGGTATTGATCGCACAAGCTTGCAAGATGCTAAACTTGATCAAGATATAAGAAACACATTAGGGTCAGATTTACCACCTATCAACCATAAATGGGAACTACTAGAACAAAAACTGGTAGAAAATCAAAAACGTCGTCGAAAGCTTATTTGGGTAAAAATTGCAGAACTTGGTATTTTGCTTTTGTTTATTTCCACGATATACAATTACGGTTTATTAGATGGAGACAACTTTGAGCATAGCACTGAAAACATACATCCCGCGAAAATAAAAAACAGCTACACTGGTCTAAACATATCAGAATCGATTTTATCGTCCGATGTCATCCAATCTCAAATTGAGGATAAAACACCTAACGTCAGTAACGGTCCAGACCAAGAGGATAATGTAAAAACCGAAAATTCTGATCATTTTGAGCTCCAAATATTGGAGCGAATCACTCAAGATACCAGAGCTATCATAAAAACACAGCCGCTAGAAAACAGAGAGAACTCTACACAGCCATTAAAATCAAGACCGAGGTATGAAGCTGATAAAACCATGGCAGCGGTTGATAAACTAGGTCTCTCTGAGTATGAAATAAAATCAATTGCTTCGCTAAATATACCTGAGCTCAGACTTGGGAGAAGAGATCGTGAATTGAGCTATTTATCACTGAACCATACTTCTAACAATCAAGACTTCCCTAGATGGTGGATCAATGGGTATAGCTCATTAGACCTCAATTTGATTAACTCACCTTTTGATTTTGTCTATGAATCTTCCGCTTATCTGATTGAAGATCTAGGTCTATCGGCAGGGACTAGTCTTTCTTACGATACGGGGCTGGCAGAATTAGAATTAGGGTTTATCTATTCTGAAAAGAACTACGTGCCGAGAAAAATAGGAGAAATCACTGGAAGTTTTAGTGCCGGCTATCGACGTACTAGTCTCCAGGAAATAAAGTATACCATTGCCAGTATACCTATCAATCTAAAATTGCATGCCAACAGAAGAGGTAAATGGTCCTATTACGCGGCTATAGGCGCATCTGCTAATCTCATTTTAAACAGTCATTTCGACATACAAAACGAAATACTAGATGCCCCCGCAGCAGAAGCAGACGGTGCCGTGGCTAATCAACCAAAACTACAGAATAAGCCATTTGAAGAAGGTATAGTGGAAGGAGGAAACTGGACCGACAATACATTTTTTTCAACACAAGTAGGTCTTGGAGTGCAACGGTCTGTCAGTAAAGATATTAGCGCTTATATTCAGCCCAGTTATAGTTATCATATGTTTGATCAAGGTGTAGGACCTAATCAAGACTTTCTACATGCGCTTTCCCTTCAACTAGGAGTGAAAGTGGCAATCAATTAGAGATTCATTTTTTTGATCCTATCCAACTCTCTTTTACTATCTTTTTGCTTGATAGAATTTCGTTTGTCATATGAATTTTTACCTTGAGCAAGAGCGATCTCTAGTTTGATAAGTCCCCTATCTGAGAAATATACACGATATGGAATAATCGAAAAGCCCTTTTCTTTAACTTTCTTTTGAAGTTTTTTGAGTTCTGTTTTTCTCAACAGTAATTTTCTATCTCGTCGGGTTTCATGATTATTAATATTGCCGAAGTCATATTCAGCCACAAACATGCTAATCACATACAATTCGTCATTTTTGAAAGTACAATAAGCATCGTTGAGATTGACATTACCCGCTTTGATAGACTTCACCTCAGTACCCAAGAGCTGGATGCCCGCTTCAAACTCTTGATTGAAGTGATACTCATACTTCGCCTTACGATTGACTATTTCTATTTTTTTAGGCTTTGACATAATTCAAAGTTACTGATTATCACAAATAATTAAGACATTGCTTTGAAAAGAAGCTGATGGTCAAGAATTGCCTTTTATTTCTGTGCATAGCTTTAATGGTTATGAGTTGTAACCCCAATGATTGTGAAAAAAATATCTGCCTTTATATAGAATGTGGTCTTGTCATTCATGGATTGGATATCAAGATCATTAAAGATGATCGCAACGCTTTGTTGAACCAACATTCTACGCTGATAAGTCTTACCGCTGACTTGTATCATAATAACAATGCTGTTGCATATACCTTACCCATTGCAGAAGATGGTACTATTCCGTATTATTCCGATCTGACGCCAGAAGTAAATCTTGTCATCAATCACTTAGATACCATCTATATTATGCAAGATTACACTGTATTTCCTCCAGCGGACGGTGCATGCTGTGATGGATTGAAACTAACTAGCTTTATGGTCAATGGATTGCAATATTGTGAAGAGGCAACTTGTCCCTCTCAGGTAGAAATATTATTAGATTAAACCTTATCCCTAATCGAGGGTCTTAAACTTATAAGACGTCATAATATAAAAACAAAACTTCTATGAGAATCCTTTATATCCTTTTGTGCTGTTTATGTTCGGTTTTCTCTTTTTCACAAAATACGGAAGGAGAAATAATCTACGAAGAAAAAATAAACATCCACAAAAATTTACCTCCTGAAGCTGAGGCCATGAAAGAGCGAATTCCTGAATTTAGGACAACTGAGAAGGTATTATACTTCAATAAAGAGGAGGCTTACTACGCAAGAGTACCTAAAGAGAAGAGAAAGAAAAAAGATGGAGAATTTAGAGATCGTAGAAATGGTAGAAGAGGCCGCGGTATGCGTATGATGGGAGGCCGCGGAGGAAAAGGGAAATTATATACAGACATATCTAATGGTAATACACTTTCCGCTACAGAGCTTATGGGTAAGAAATTTCTTGTATCAGGTACAAGCCAAGAATATAGCTGGAAAATGACCGGAGAATCAAAACAAGTAGGCTCCTATCTTTGTCAAAAAGCTATTCATAAGGATTCTACCTCCACTATAGTTGCATGGTTTTCTCCCATGATACCAGTATCTATAGGCCCTGATCAATATAGTGGTCTTCCAGGAGTTATTCTCCATATAGACATCAATGATGGCGATAGGACTATCACCGCACAAGAAGTCAACTTAAAAGTGCTAGAAAAAAATGTGATCATTAGACCTACTGAAGGAGAGGCCATTCGCCAAGAAGAATTTGAATCATTGAGAGAAGAAAAAATGGAAGAAATGAGAAAAGAGTTTGGTGATAATCCAAGAATGATGAGAGGAGAACGAAGAGGCTAATGAAATCATCAATAAAAACTTACTCCGCTCTTTCTGTTTTTCTACTATATGCGAGCCTGGCTATAAGCCAGTTTTCGGTAAATGGAAAAATTATCAATAGCACTAATGAAGCACTTCCAAGTGCTACGGTTGTAATACTGAATACTCAAGATTCTACATTTGTAGGCTTTGGCCTCAGTGATGATACAGGTTTTTTTGAGCTTACAAATATTGCTATAGGCAAGTATTCTGTGCAAGTAAGCTACCTTGGCTATGAGCAATGGGATCAAAAAATTGATTTGACAGGATCTTTGGATCTCGGCAAGATTGTATTAAAATCATCCAGTAATAAAATTCAAGAAATCGTCGTAAAAGGTGAAACTACACCTATAGAAATCAAAAAAGATACCCTAGAGTATAATGCCAATGCTTTTACTACACAAGAAAATGATGTAGTCGAAGATTTACTTCGTAAAATGCCCGGGATAGAAGTAGAAAGCGATGGGACGATAGTAGCGCAAGGAGAAGAAGTAGAAAAGGTATTAGTGGATGGAAAGGAGTTTTTTGGTGATGACCCCAAAATAGCCACTAAGAATCTACCAGCCAAAGCAATCGATAAAATAAAATTTTACGACCGACAGAGCGATCAGTCAGAGTTCACGGGTATCGATGATGGTGAGCGAACAAAGACTATGGACCTAAGCCTCAAAGAGGAGTATAAAAAAGGATACTTTGGTAATGTAGGAGGCGGATTAGGTACTGATGAACGATATGAACTCAAAGGCTCTATTAATCGATTTGATAAAAAACTACAAGCCTCACTACTTGGGAATTTTAATAATATCAATGAACAAGGCTTTTCTACTACAGACTACTTCAACTTTATGAGTAGAGCTGGTGGTGGCCGTGGCCGCAATAGCGGTTTACAGATCAATAATGGTCTGAGCGATGGCTTCGTGACTACCGCCTCAGGAGGCCTAAATCTCAATTATGAATTTAATCCAAGATCTAAACTCAACGTATCTTACTTTCTAAATAACATTGACAATGATATCGCACAATCATCCATCAGAGAGTATTTCTTAGAAGAAGACAACGAATTATTTCAAAATGAATCATCAAACCAATCCAATGCTAATACCAGTCATCGGTTGCAATTAGAATGGGATTACGAAATAGATTCTACACAAGACCTAAGAGTAAGACTTACTGGCAACCTAAGTGATGGAAGCATCATCAATACTGCAAATACTACGGTAACTACAAAGCTGACTAGTGCCACTCCTAGTAATCAGACTACTGCCACTACCCTCTCGGAAAGCGACGAAAGCTCGATAGGGGGAAACTTAAATTACCGAAAGAAGATAAGTGCTAAAAAGCGTATAATATCATTCAGTGGATCTATAAATGATACCGATCAAAGTGATTTTTCAGATGTCATAAGCGAAAGTTTATTATTTGATGATCCCTCTAACCCAACAACAGATCGCCTCGAGCAAATAGCTGATCAATCTAATGCTAATGGAAACTATAGTCTACGTACATCATATGTAGAACCTATAGGAGGTGGTAAATATCTCGAAGCCTTTTACAATTTCAGAAATTTTAGTACCGACCTAGATCGTATAGTAGACGATATCAGCAATGATGTATCGATTAACAATGAAGCATTAAGTATCGCTTATAATCGGGATTTTTGGTATCATCGATACGGACTATCACTACAATGGAATACCGAGACTACAAGTATGAACTTTGAAGGCGCCCTCCAGAGCTCAGTCCTAGACGGTACGATAATAGATGAGAATCTAGACATCCGTAATGATAATATCGCATTTTTACCTCGTGCAAGTATAAGACATGAATTAGAATCAGGCGCCCGAGTCAATCTCAGATATAGTACTTCAGTAAATGAGCCTAGTCTTGAGCAATTACAACCCATAGTAGATAATAGCGATCCACTCAATATTTATATCGGTAATCCTGATTTGCAGACGGAATACCGTCATCGTCTTCGTTTGAATTTTATAAAATTCGATCAATTCAACTTCCGGAGCCTATTTGCTTTTATCAATATGACCTATAGCCGAAACAAAATCACTAACCAGACTTCTTTTGATGATCGTTTTAGACAGATCACCACACCAGTCAACGTGAAAGATGACTTTAGTATCAGTGGTCGTGTAAGTTATGGTTCACCGATCAGAAAGTTGGGCATAAAATATAGACTCACAACCTCCTCAAGCTATGACAATAGTATTGTCTTCATCAATGCTGTCGAAAATGATGTCAATCGTTATCGAGCTAATCTAGGATGGACTCTAGAAAATAGGAACAAAGACTACTTTGATATTAGCATAGGTACTAATTGGACTTATAATGTAAATACTTTTTCAGAAAGTAATCAAAGCTCACAGTCTTTTTTAAATCAAAGCTACAATAGCCGATTAGCCATTAATACTTTTAAAAACTGGTCTATCGAAAGTGTCTTTGACATCCAAGTCTTTGATGAACAAGATTTTGGAGAAGCCCTCAATATTCCGATCTGGACGGCTAGCATATCTCATTTTTTACTTAATCGTCGACTCGAACTTAAACTTAAGATATTTGATATCCTAAACCAAAACCAAGGACTCAATAGATCCAGTACATTAAACTATGTAGAAAATGAAGAGGTCGTTTCTTTAGGTCGTTTTGCGATGCTTTCTGCATTGTATCAACTCAAAGGTATGGGAGGATCAAATAATAAGAGCAGCAACAAACGAATGATTAGATTTTAATTATTGCTTATCGCAATAAGCAATAATTTCATATTACGCTTATTCTACTAAGCAATTATTTTAATTAATGCTTAATCAATGTAGCATATTTGTCAATTTATGCTTAACTTAGTGAGCATAATGGCTAAAAAACTAAAGAATATAGACTCAATCTATGAGGAACATCAAACGATAATCAATCAGTTTGAGCCTAGATTTCGTCGATTCTACATCGATGAAATAGATTGGGATGATCGGCTTAGCTTCATATTAGGGCCCAGAGGTGTCGGTAAAACAAGCATTATACTACAACACATCAAAGAAATTCATGGCATCGATCGTAAAGCCCTATACGTCTCCATGGACGACTTACTCGTGTCTGATATGCGCCTATATGATATAGCACAATATCACTACTCCATAGGTGGTACTCATCTGTATATAGACGAAATACATAAATATGAAAACTGGAGTATAGAACTCAAAAATATCTATGATAAACTCAGAAAACTTAAAGTAGCTATATCAGGATCTTCTATCATGGAAATACAGAAAGGCAATGCAGATCTGAGTCGAAGGAGCGTTGTATACAAGGTGCCAGGATTGTCATTTAGAGAATATATCAATATCGTGACGGAGCATAAGCTCCAAGCATATAGTCTATCTGAGATTGTAGATAATCATGTTGAGATCGCTCATAACATCATGGCTACGGTGAGACCGCTAGAGTTTTATGGTGACTATCTCGAGCATGGTTTTTACCCTTACTTTCTAGAAGGTAAAAAAAGTTATCTGCGAAAACTCAATAATGTACTCAACTTGATACTAGAAGTAGACATGCCCAGCCTACTTGGTGTAGATATCTCCAATGTCTCAAAGCTTAAAAAACTGATCTACATATTGACAACACAAGTACCACTGACCATTAATTCCTCAAAATTATCTGCTAGTATTGGTCTTAATAGAAATACACTCAATAGCTACTTACATTATCTAGATCAAGCTAGTATTTTCAAATTATTATGGAATGAGGGACGCTCCTACTCTATATTAGCTAAACCAGATAAGCTACTATTACATAACACCAATATTTTGCACCTCACCAAGAGAGAGATCAATAGTGGGACACTGCGAGAGACTTTTTTTACTAGTCAACTACAACACGAACATAAAATCACACTACCTAAAAACGGAGATTTTCTCATTGACCAACATATAACCATCGAGGTAGGAGGACCAAATAAAGATTATAACCAAATTGCCAATCTCCCCAATAGTTATATCGCTCAAGATCATTTAATGATAGGTAGTGGATCAAAAATTCCTTTATGGTTATTCGGTTTTCTATACTAGCTTACAAAAGTAAAAGTGCGGACAAGTTTCAGCCATAGGCACAACGAGAGGCAACCAAAAGAATAAGTCTGTAGTATTAGGGGGGTATAAAATTTTTACCCATGATTAAGCATATAATATATATCATAATATCCATGATTGCTCTAAGTAGCTGTATAGGAGATGATATTATCGATGACAGAGTACCTGAAAGACTAACAATCATTGATGGCATCGATACATTAGGTATCGGAGATACACATCAGCTCATGTATCAGTACACTAATAATGTAGGTCAAGTAAGTGGAGCCAATGTATTTTGGGAATCATCAGACATCGATATTGCTACTATAGACGATACTGGTCTTCTTACTGGTATCAATAAAGGCAATGTCAGTATTACAATAAGCACTACTTCTCAAGATTTTGAAGAAAACATAGAAGATGTCATTCACATTGTGATCGATGAAGAGACCGTAGAACCAGATCCCTTAGGAGGTAGATCTGGGACACTAAAGACGACAAGTAGCTACGTACTTATCGGAGCTTTCCAACTACATGAAACAGAAGAAGATAAGCTTAGCTTAAATTTTGCAGAAGATTTCAAAACATCAGATGCATTGCCAGGCCTCTACGTATATCTTAGCAATAACCCAAATTCTGTAGACAATGCTTACGAGGTAGGTCCTGCAAAGACTTTTGTTGGTGCACATAGTTATGACATCTCTAGTGATATTGATTTAGAGCAATTTTCTCACGTAGTGATGTATTGTAAACCCTTCAACGTCAAAGTTGGAGATGGCGCATTTGAATAACGACAAAACAAAAACTAGAATATGAGACCTATATCAATCATCATAGCAGTTATTTTCTTATCTACAGCCTTGAATGCCGGAGGAGGGTGGCCCCAACCCAAAGGAAAAGGCTATCTCAAATTATCGGAATGGTGGATTATTTCAGATCAGCACTTCACGGACACTGGAGCGATAGATCCCAATGTCACCACTGGCCTATTCAACACCAATCTGTACTTTGAATATGGTCTCACGGATAAGTTTACTATCATTACCAATGGCGCAATCTTTAGTCGTAGCTACAATAATAATATCGTATCAGGCACCACAGGAGAAATACTGGATACCGGAGACGCTATCAATGGCATTGGAGATATTGATCTTAGTCTTAAGTATGGTCTATTTAGCAGAGGTGGATTTTCTGGTAGTGCAAGTTTAACTTTTGGTTTACCGCTAGGGGAAGAACAAGGTGGACCACAAAAAAATCTCCAGCTTGGTGATGGAGAGTTTAATCAGATGCTACAATTTGATCTCGGAAAATCGTTTAACTGGGGATATGGCAATGCCTATGCAGCTTATAATAATCGTACTGAGGGCTTCTCTGATGAATTTAGATTTGGAGTAGAAGCAGGTACATCCATTTTAAATAGTAGGCTATCACTCACGATGCGAGTATTTGGAATATTGAGCCTGCAAAATGGCGCCGAAAATCTAGAACCTGTCTTTTCTAGTGTATTTGCCAATAATACTGAGCATGTCAGTTTTCAGCCAGAGGTGAACTATAATTTTAATGATAAGTATGGCATAAGCGTAAGCGCTGGTGGAGCTTTCTATGGGCGATTGATTTTTGCTAGTCCAAGTTATTCGGTGGGATTTTATGCTAAGATTTAAAATCTAGCTACAATCCCCAATCCATTATTTGTGAAACTGAGGTCAACGAGTAAAATCCTACTATCAAAACTTTGTTTGGCTATTTCATAGATGCTATTAGCCCTGTAGACTTGTACGGCACCTATAGCCATAACTGTTGCACCTATTACATTTGCCCTCAAGAAGTTATCTATGTTATTCGAAGATGTAATGAAACCTACTAGTGAAATTGTAGCTCCTACTGCAAAAATGCTTATCCCTTTACGTTTCTTACCATCACTTAGTATTAGATGATACTTTGCATAAGGATCTCTATTCATCAAGTTCCTGTAGCTTCTACGGTCTACTACCCGGTCTCCAATGTAATTTATTCTACTGGGTAATTCTGGATTAATTATTAGCTGAGTTGTTGGAATATCTTTATCTAAATCTATCTGATTTTTATACTTCAGTTTAGTTTCATCTTCCACAAAAACACCATCTACTTCTGCCCTAGAATATGTAATCCTAGAATTTACATATTGTGATGACTTGAGAAATACTGAGTCTTGAGTAACTTTTTCAATAGTAGTTTCGATCTTTTGACCCGAAACGAAAATAATCTTATCCTGTGCTTTTGTGGTGAACTTGGTAATAAGAAGAAGTAAAATACATAGATGATAACAATGCCTCATTTTTAACTTTTCCTATAAGTTAGCTAGGGTCGTTTGCATAATAATTCATTTAACATTACTTAGCATTTATTTAAGCTTAATTAACAAAACGATGTAAAAACTATAGATCCTTCTGATATCTCTTCACCATTTCTTCCTGTGTCTCTTCAGGATTCTTCGTACCCAGTTGATCATTCAACATTTTACCCATCGTAGGAAAATCTTCTCTTTTGATTTGTGACGATACATCCCACAGTTTAGATCGCATGAGTGCTTTAGCACAATGTAAAAAGACCTCCTCTACTGTGATCAGTATACAGCATTTGGGCGATAAACGTTCATCTGAAAAGCGACTGAGGTATTTTTCTTCTGCTGTGATCTCGGCGCTACCATTGAGACGTAGTGTCTCATCTACACCTGGAATCAAGAAGAGTAGCCCTACCCTACCCGTATCAACAATGTTTTGAAGACTATCAAGACGATTATTTCCTTTTGCATCTGGAATCAAAATGTGATTATCATCT
>JAHDGW010000081.1 GCA_020631635.1 Saprospiraceae bacterium | reverse complement strand
AGTAATCAATACCAATAGTACTCTCAAAAATGAGGTGTATACCCAACAAGCTGATGGCTACGTAGTGAGCAGTCTATCATTGAATGTTCGTAAAGCTATTAACGAATATCAGTTATTTCAAAATACACCAAACCCTTTTACGGATTTCACAAGCATAGGTTTCTCAATGCCTAAAGATGAAACCGTAAGCCTCGATGTATTCGATACTTCTGGCAGGGTTATTTATTCTAAGACGAAACACTTTACTAAAGGATTAAATCAGATAGAAATTTCGACTGATAATATCCAGACTTCGGGCATTCTCTATTATCGTATCCAGACCAACTCATATACTGCTACGAAAAAAATGATTGTAGTACAATAATCATAATTCCAATTTCCAGAAGAATCGATTTTTTTAAAAACAAAGACATGAGTAATTATACTTTTATAAACTACCAATCACTTAGTTGCCAAGCAACTCGAATGGTGAAAATGGTAAGTCTTGGAGTGATCCTTATGATCGCAAATTTTGATCTATCAGCACAATGTAATTTTACAATGGCATGTAATGATGGTATTCAAGTATCTCTTGATGATACTGCACCATGTAGTGCTCTCATCACGCCAGATATGATTGCAGAAAATCTTAATGGTCCTGATAGTGACTATCAAGTCACAGTCATGGAAGCTGATGGTACTATAGTACCTAATGCAACAGTGACCTTTGAGCATGCAGGTGATACCCTTACAGTTAGTGTCGAGCACATCGCTTGTCAATTAGCATGTTGGGGTTCTATCGTAGTGGAGGATAAGCTACCTCCAGTATATGACTGCGCCGCAGATGCTAATAACACTGTAGACGTGGCCTGTAACGCTGATTTGACACCTCAAGGTCCTGGTTATACGGGTACGGTGCCTTTTCCATTAGCTCAGGATGCTTGTTCGGGTATTACTTATACCTATACCGATGTGACTAGTAGCCTGAGTTGTGTAGGATCTTATGCATATCAAGTTATTCGTACTTGGGTAGCTACAGATGTAGGAGGTAACTCTGCCTCATGTACACAAACTATCAATGTCGAGAGAGCTTTGTTATCTGCTGTGGTTTACCCTATGGATTACGTAACGACTTTAAATGCAACAGATTGCTATACAACTGTTGATACATTATCTAATGGTGCACCTACACCAGCTGTAAGTGGTGAACCAATGAATACTTCTTGCTCCAATATAGTTGTTAATTACTCAGATTTTGAATTTGAAATTTGTGGTAATGGTAAAAAGTTTATCAGAACATGGACCGTTATTGATTGGTGTACAGGTGCATTTGATAAAATTGGACAAACAATAAAAATTGAAGACGTAAGTGCTCCTGTCATTGTCTGTGATGAAGATGAAACAATCCTTATTACGGATGAAAGTTGTACAGCTGATTATGTTGCACCATTCCCCGATGACGACAATATTGGTACGGATAATGTGATAAGTGAGTGTAGCTCTTGGAAGTACAAGGTGCTTTATTCTATTAGCGAAAAACTTCCAGATGGTACTTGCCCGACTGATTTCGTAGGTACATTTATTGATGCTAGCTTTAATAATGACGGTACCATAGATAGTGACGGATTTACATCAGACGGTACGTTTACAGCGCCAGATATCCCAGAGGGTTGCGCATGGATAAGATATGTATACCGCGATGCATGCGGATTTGAAGAGTTCTGTTCAAGAGAAATTCTTGTAGAAGACGGAGTATCTCCATCCCCAGCATGTGAGGCATTTACCGTAGTATCTTTAGATAACAATGGATGGGCGAAAGCATTTGCGCAGTCTTTTGATGACGGGAGTTGGGATAATTGTATGGTTGATAGATTTGAAGTCAGAAGAGTAGATAATTATTGTGATGATGCAACAGACTTAATCTATGGTGAATCAGTACATTTCTGTTGTGAAGATGTGATGAGAAATCCTATCCGAGTAGAAATGAGAGTATACGATAAGGCGGGTAATTTTAATCATTGTACTGTAAATGTCACTGTTAAAGATGCCATACCTCCAAGTCTTACCTGTCCTACAGATAGAGTAATCACCTGTATCCAGGATCAAAATGACCTAAGCCTTACGGGATCTCCTAGTTATAGCAATCTATGTGGAAATAGCTATTCGTTTTCATATACAGATGCGGAGTTATTTAATAGTTGTGGTATAGGGACGATCACCCGAACATGGACTCTTGATGAAGGACCTGATGCCGGAGTAGTATGTACTCAAATAATTACTGTAAATAATAATGATCCACTAACAAGTAATGATATCAGCTGGCCAGGTAATAGAACTATTACGGGATGTTCTGTAGATGATGCTAATCCTGACCTCATCAATAGTAGACCTGATACCGATAGAAACAATGGATGTGCAGATATTGCAATAAGCTACACAGATGTTATTGTACCCTTACATCCTAGCTATTGTTTTCAGATTTTGAGAACATGGAAAGTTATCGATTGGTGTACTTATACCCCCGGTTCTCCTACGATTTTTGAGCATGTGCAGACGATCAATGTAAATAACAATCAGGGACCCACATTTACATCAAGTTGTGATGATATCACTATTGATGCTGATCCTGGTACATGTGACGGCTATGTCGATCTAGTGGTCATCGCTACCAACGATTGCTATGGATCAGCGCTTACATACTCTTGGGAAATAGATGCCTATAATAATGGTACAGTAGATTTTAGTGGAAGTAATAATGATGCCTCTGGTACATACCCAGCCGGTACTCATGAGGTGACCTTTACAGCGACTAATGCTTGTGGTACATCTAGTACTTGTACTTATCTATTTACCATAAATGACAATAAGCCCCCGACACCAATTTGTTTATCAGATGTGGTTTGGGTACTTAATGAGGATGGTACAGCTGAAATTTGGGCCAATGACTTTGATTTCAAAAGTGAAGATACTTGTACTCCTGACGATCAACTTATATTTGCTTTTGATCAGTTTGGAAATAATCAAGTATTATTCTTTGACTGTACAGACATACCTAATGGTATTGCGGTGAGTATTCCTCTCGATATGTATGTGATAGACAGTGATGGAAATTTTGACTTCTGTACAGTAACACTAAACCTACAAGACTCTGGTAGTAATAATGCTTGTACAGATGTAGTTGAAAGCACGGCTAGGTTAAGTGGTAAAGTAATGACCGAAGATTTAGTGGCGCTGCAAGATATTCCAGTACAATTAGAAAATGTTATTGAAAGCAATATGGACATGGAAATGACCAATATTGATGGAGAATATGCATTTGACAATGTAGGTTTTTATAACCAATACAAGCTTGCTCCTAAGAAAAATGATGATCCCCTCAATGGAGTCTCTACCTTAGATTTAGTACTGATACAAAAACATATCTTGGGCATACAATCTTTTGATTCACCAATGCAACTTATAGCCGCGGATATCAATGCTTCAGAGGGTGTTTCAGCCGTAGATCTTATCGAATTGAGAAAGCTGATTCTTGGTATCTACGAAGAGTTCCCCAATAATGAATCTTGGAGATTTATGCCAACAGCTTACGAGATCGAAGACCCGACCAGTCCTTGGGGCTTCCCAGAGGGCGTGGGTCTAGATAGCTTATACCTTAGTGCAACAGGTCTTGATTTTTACGCGATCAAAACAGGAGACCTCAATGGTAATGTTCAGGTAGGATTACAGTCTGATAATGAGCTGGACTCAAGATCCGCTGCTGATGTGACTTTACTTGTAAAAGAATTAGGTGATGAAGTAATAGTAACATTTGATAGTGCTGATGATTTAGCTCTTTTAGGAATACAGTTTAGCCTTATCACGAAAGGTCTTGAGTTTTCTGAAATGCAAAGTGAAGTTGTAAATGCATCTCATTATCATGTAACTAAAAATCAATTCAATTTGAGTTGGAATGATACACAATCGATCTCATCTAGTGATGAGGAATCTTTGACGATTGTTTTCAATAAGCTTCATGATGACTATAGTATTTCTTTAGATCAAGAATTCATGACTGCCGAAGCATATGACACAGACTTGGACGTTTCCAATGTTGTACTTAAATCAAGGACTCTTGATACATATACGGATAGTCCTATGACTATAAGTCCTAACCCATTTGCGGAGACGACAACGATCTCTTTCAAGAGATCAGAGAATGAGGAGATCAACATAAATATATTCGATACTAACGGTAAGCTTGCTTATCAGTATGATGGAGATATTTCGATAGGGTCTAATGAAGTGGTCATTAACCAAACAGATTTACCAAGTGCTGGAGTATACTACGTACAGCTAGATAGAAATAATATCACATCGGTTCAGAAGCTGATTGTGATTAGATAAAAGTGTTCTTGATTTATTCTGGGAAACCGGGCACGTTTTTACGTGTCCGGCCTTTTTTTTTATAGCTCTATGTGTAGCTTTGAGTTATGACTAGAGTAGCTTTGATTTCTGATACACATGCTCATGTCGGGGACGACGTGATCAACCATCTCAAACAGCATGACGAGATTTGGCATGCCGGGGATATTGGGCTGTTGTCGACATATGAGCAATTGGAGTCACTAGGCCTACCTATTAGAGCAGTATATGGTAATATTGATGGTCATGAATTAAGATCTTTTTTACCTCTAGATTTGAGTTTTTTCTGCGAAGGCGTTGCTGTATTTATGACACATATCGGTGGATACCCTAAGAGGTATAAGCCTAGGGTACGCGAAATACTACTTGAGAAAAAGCCTAAACTGTATATCTGTGGACATTCTCATATTCTCAAGGTCATTTATGATAATACAATGGACGTATTACATATGAATCCTGGAGCCTGCGGTAAGCACGGCTTTCATGCCATCAGAACCATGCTGTCTTTCGAGATCGATGGATCCAATATTAAAAATGCCAAAGTCATTGAGCTAGGTAAGCGAGGAGTTTTATAGTATCATGAAAATGTTTCAAATCTTATGTAAAGCTTGCTCTACATCTGCAATGATATCATCGATCTTCTCTATACCTACAGACAGTCTAATGAGTCCATCCGTTATGCCATTTTCAATACGGGTATCACGATCTACATTGAGATGAGAGCTTGTCGCTGGGTGCAGTACAAGAGTATCTACATCACCAAGTGTAGGTGCCTGAGTACAGAATTTTAAGTTGTTGATGAAATCTATGCCATCTTGTACAGTACCATCTATTTCGAAAGACATCATTCCTCCCCAGTCCGACATTTGTTTTTTAGCAATCTGGTGACAACTATGGGAGCTGAGTCCTAGATGATTGACTTTGAGTACTTTAGGGTGCTCTTCTAGATATTTCGCCAGTTCAAGAGAGTTGGAGCTATGTTTATCCATCCGTAGAGCAAGTGTTTTCAATCCATTGTTGAGGAGCCAAGCATCGAATGGATTGCTATTGGTCCCGAGGAGCTTCATAGCTTGCCATACTTTATGGTAGTATTCTGGCTTGTGTCCTACAATGATCCCCGATATACCATTACCATGCCCGTTGAGGTATTTGGTTGTGCTATGTATCACAAAGTCTATTCCCAAGCTCAATGGTCTTTGTAAGTATGGAGTACAAAAAGTATTATCGATCACCGTGATTAGGCCATATCTTTGAGCTAAAGATGATAGTTTAGATAAATCTACACAGGCCATGGTAGGGTTAGCTGGAGTTTCCAGATAAAGTAGTTTTACATTTTTATGATGACTGAGTGTTTCTTCCAAGGTATTGAATTCACTCATATCAGCGAAAATGGTCTCTATACCCAAAGGGCTCATGACTTTTCTGAATAATTCTGTAGTACCGCCATATAAATTGCCTTGAGTCAGTATAGCATCACCCGCCTTCAGTAAGCCGATGGCAACTGTAGATATAGCCGACATCCCTGAGCTAGTAAGTATACCGTATGCATCAGCTTTGATATCTATAGCTTCTAATTCTGCAATACGATTACTTACGGCATCTATAGTTGGATTGGCGTATCGTCCATACACGTGGCCAGTCGTATTTCCTGTGAAAATATCGATTCCTTGCTCCACCGTTTCTAATACAAAGGAGGAGCTCGCATATATAGGAAGTTGATGTGGCTCCGTTGTTCTAGTATCTTTTCCACCTTTAACACATCTTGAGACAAAATCCATAAAGCTATTTTTTAATTTTATACCACAAGCTATTAAAACCTCGTAATATTATATATGTACATACTATTGAGAATTGGTATTTTTTTGACCACCGTTCTATTTTCAATCAATCTAGTTTCTCAAGCGGAGAGTGATACTACCGAGCAGGGAATAAGCCTCTATATCTTTGAGCTTTCCGGCGAGATTGTTGATCCCATCTCCACATTTGGAGACCGTCTAATTAATAAGGGCATAGGCTTGTCTGGAACAGCACTTAAGCAAAGAGCAGTAGACAGTCCTGGTTTTTTGGGGCTTCATCTGTCGTATCACTTTTACGAAAGTCAGTCAGTTGATTACCAAGATATATTTAGCGGCGTAAGCGTCAATATACGAGATCGAGTTTCTACACATGACATATCCTTGGGTGCTATCTACCGACATTATCCCGATCTAGTATTAGGCCCTATAGAGTTTTATGCACAAGCAGGTTTAGGATTGAGATGGTTTTACACAGTTTTAAGTAGTACTGATGTAGATATTGACGAATCACTAGATTTTAGATTTTTGAACAATGCGTGGTTAATTACTGGAGGTGTCGGACTAGGTTTTCACGTTGATATAAAACAATCAGTTTTGCTAAATTTTGGAATACACTATCAGACAGGTTCTACGGGATCATACTACGCCAAGGAAGACGGGCTTAATGGGCCTGATGCTATTGATTATTTTCGTCGCAACACCTCATCTCTCGATCAATTGATCTATAAGTTTGGTGTAAGCTGGTTGTATTGATGATTCAGTTTTTTTGATTTTAATCGTACAAAAGTCATTATCTGACGTGAAATGTGAGTCCTTAAACTGGATTTATTCAACTTTTGTAGATAATATTTACAAAATTCAAACTTTGTTGTCACCTTTATTGTCATCTTTTTAACATAATAGAATCTGTATATGAATAAACTATTTTCAGTAGTGCTATGCCTATTTGCATTAGGTCAGCTCTCCGCTCAGATGAATAAGATCGAATACCAAGAATTTACCTTGGATAACGGTCTTCATGTCATTCTCCACCAAGATAATTCTACTCCCATTGTATGTGTCTCCGTAATGTATCACGTGGGGAGTAAAAATGAAAACCCAGAGCGAACAGGATTTGCACATTTCTTCGAACACCTTTTATTCGAAGGATCGGAAAACATCGGAAGAGGGGAGTATGATAAATATGTCGAAAATGCAGGTGGGACACTGAATGCGAATACCACAAATGACAGAACTTATTACTTCGAAATATTACCTTCTAATCAGCTTGAGTTGGGCTTATGGTTGGAGTCAGAGCGCATGCTACATGCCAAGGTAGAGCAAGTAGGCGTGGAGACACAACGAGAAGTGGTCAAAGAAGAAAGAAGACAACGCATAGATAATCAACCTTATGGGTCTATACTTCAAGAGTCTATGAAAAGAGCATTTACTAAGCATCCATATAGATGGCCTGTCATCGGGTCGATGGAGCACCTCAATGCTGCAGAAGAAAAAGACTACAAGCAGTTTTACGAAGATTTTTATGTTCCTAATAATGCCATCGTATCCATCGCAGGTGATATTGATTATGATGAAGCTACGGTACTCGTGTCTAAATATTTCGCTTCTATTCCTAGGGGTATAGGAGAGGTTTATAGACCTTCGATTGTAGAGCCACCATTGACAAGTGAAATCAGAGATACCATATATGATAATATTCAACTACCAGCTGTTGTGCAAACTTATAGAACACCTGCGGCGGGTACACCTGATTTTTATGCGGTATCTATGTTATCAAGATTACTATCTAGAGGACAAAGCTCAAGATTTTATAAAACCCTTGTGGACGAAAAACAAGTCGCCCTTCAAGCGGGAAGTTTTCCATTTGACCTTGAGGACCCAGGAGTAAGTCTAGCTTACGGTATCGCCAATATGGGGGTAACCCCAGATGTAGTCGAAACGGCAATGAATGAAGAAATTAATAAGGTCCAGACTGAGCTCATTGGGGAAGAAGAGTTTCAGAAGCTTCGTAATCAGGTAGAAAATGATTTTGTAAGTGGTAATGCACGTGTGGCTGGAATAGCCGAGAGTCTTGCAAATTATAAGATGTATTATGGAGATACTGATCTAATCAATACAGAACTAGATAGATATCTTGCCGTGACTAGAGAAGATATACAGAGAGTTGCTAAGGAATACTTTCATCCTGATAATAGGGTAGTGCTCCACTATTTACCTAAAACAGAAAACCCTTAGTAGGACTTTATTTCAATTATTATAAATCGAATAGAAGAAGATATGAAACAAAATATATGTATAATATTCATCTTATTTTTGGTAGCATCTATAGGATGTAATAAGACTGCCTCTGATGGATTGCAAGATAAGGCTGTTGATGTAACAGAAGCCACTGCTGCGGATATTCAATCCAAAATAGAAAAATCAAAACATTTATGGAGAAGTAATCCACCGGCATCTGCACCGGCTAGATCAATTTCTATAGGTGACTACGCTAGCTTTGATCTGGACAATGGCTTGAAAGTGATTGTGGTCGAAAATCATAAATTACCAAGAGTATCATACCAACTATCCTTGATTAATAATCCGATTCAGGAAAAAGATCAAGCTGGATTTGTATCTATAGCAGGTCAGCTTTTGAAAACAGGTACCACATCTAAATCTAAGGCAGAGATCGATGCCGCGATAGATTTTATCGGAGCCAATATTAATACCTTCGGACGTGGAGCATTTGGTAGTGGTCTCAAAAAACATCAAGATCAGCTTTTATCTCTAATGACAGAGATATTATACCAACCATCATTTGAACAAGCAGAATTTGATAAAATTAAGACGCAGACACTTTCAGGTCTTTCTACCACAAAGACAGACCCTAATGCTATGGCAGAAAATGTAGCAAGTGTTCTTACCTATGGGAAAGACCACCCATACGGAGAAGTAGAAAATGAAGCTACCGTAACTAATATTACATTAGATCAGTGTAAAAAATACTATGATACTTACTTCAAACCCAATAACGCATATTTAGTAGTTGTTGGAGACATCACTCCAGAGGAGGCTAAAACAACAGTGCAAAAATACTTTGGTGCTTGGAAGTCGCAAGACGTTCCTACACATAACTACAAAGTACCGGCCTCTCCAGAAGGTGCTAAGGTAAGTTTTGTAAATAAAGATGCTGCCGTACAGTCTGTGATACGTATTACATATCCTGTTGATTTGACGACTGGAGATGATGGTATCATGGCGGCAATGGTGATGAATAATATTTTAGGTGGGGGTATTTTCTCTGGTAGATTGATGCAAAACCTGAGAGAAGATAAGGCCTTTACTTACGGAGCGAGATCTAATCTTTCTCCAGATCGTCTAGTAGGTAACTTCAATGCTTTTGCAAGTGTAAGAAATGAAGTGACGGATAGTTCAGTCAATGAATTTTTATTTGAACTTAATAGACTTAGAGACGAGCCCATCTCTGCAGAAGATCTTTCTTTGGTAAAAAACTCTATGTCGGGATCTTTTGCGAGGTCTTTAGAATCTCCACAGACCATAGCAAGATTTGCGCTGAATACTTTTAGATATAACCTACCCAAGGATTACTACAATACTTACTTAGAAAGATTAGAAAGCGTAACCATTGAGGATGTACAGGCTGCAGCCCAAAAATTTATCAGACCAGATAATGCATATATAGTAGTTGCAGGTAGTAAAGATGATGTAGCAGAAAAACTAGTACGTTTTGACTCTGATGGCGTAATCGATTACTACGATGCTTTCGGAAATAAGGTAGAAGTAAGTGACAACCCTATACCAGAAGGCATTACAGCAGAAACGGTTATTGCAGATTATATCAATGCAATAGGAGGTAAAGAAATGTTGATGAAAGTCAAAACGATGCAGCAAATGGCTAGTATGGATTTGATGGGTCAGCAAGCATCTATTGATATGAAGCAAAAAGATAATAAGATGTTTGCTTTGAAAATAGCCATGAGCGGTATGACCGTTCAAGAGCAAGTATTTGACGGGACCAAACTGAAAATGGGTGGTATGCAAGGGACCCAAGTCCTAACCGAAGGAAAAGAATTCGATGCCATGAAGTACGAAGCACAAATTTTTCCTCAGATGTCATATTCTTCGGAAGGCTACAAACTAGACCTTAAAGGGATAGAATCTATAGACGGTAAGTCAGTTTATAAAGTAGTGGTGACTAATCCATCAGGAGATTCTGAAACCCAATACTATGATCAGCAAAGCAGTCTGTTAGTCAGAGCTATCGAAACTCAAGAAGCGCAAGGTCAAACTATGTCTGTAACCTCTGACTACAGTGACTATCAAGAGGTATCAGGAATTAAAGTTCCTTATACCGTTACAGTATCTGGAGCAATGCCTATGCCCATGGTTATGAAAGCAAGTGAAGTGAAAATCAATGCAGATATACCAGCGGCTGCCTTTTCGGTAGAATAGTATTATACTCAAGATTGTAATAATCAGTACTTAAGCACTGATTCATAATGGCTTACTCAGAGAAATTGAGTAAGCCATTTTTTTATTAAATATCATATGTTTCATTATACCATTTATAATGTAAAATGGCGGATAAGATGATTTATGAAATATATTAGAGATTAAGGCAAAAAACGCAGGCATAGCCTTAGCTACGCCGAGTATTTTTAACGCAGATATTGAATATAGTTCATATCAGAAATGCGTCATTTTATATTGTAAATGGTATTATATCTATAGGAGCGTAAATTGTTTTATAAACATCGCTTATCAAATAGATTCGAGACTCACTACGCAGGAGCGTCCCAAAGCCTAAAAAAGTAAGCATCGCTCTAACTAAAACATTTCGATTCATATCCGCATTCTACGCAGGTATTATCTTTGGTTCATAGTATATTGAAGATGCTATCTAGTTCAATAGTTTATGTATTATAAATATTTTATATTTGTTTTTTATTGAAAATCAAATTTTTCCGTTTTGACAAACAGCATAAAGCTTAGCTTTCATGGATTCTTCGATTACCTGAGTTTAGAAAAACGGTATTCGAAACATACGATCATTTCTTATCGCAATGATCTCGAGTCCTGTTGTAGATATTTGATTGATCAATATGAGCTAGAAGATTGGGAAAGTTGCAAGCTGTTGATGTTGAGATCCTGGATAGTAGAGATGGTAGAAGCAAAATTAGCAGCCAAATCAATACACAGAAAGCTATCAAGCGTAAGATCCTTGTTTAAATTCTTATTTAGGAAAAGTGTTATTTCTAGAAATATTACAAGTGGATTAGTAGCACCCAAGATTCCAAAGCGACTACCAGATTACGTACCAGAGCAAGATATGGCTACTGGTCTTGAGATACTTGCTAATACAGATTACAAATCGATTCTAGATAAGTTAATCGTCGATATACTATACAATACGGGTATGAGAAGAGACGAGTTACTCCATTTAAAGATTCAAAAAACAGATTTTAAAAGAGCAGAATTTAGAGTAATTGGAAAGGGAAGTAAAGAACGAATAATTCCAGCACCTAAGTCATTATTCATCAGAATAGCATCCTATTTAGAAATACGAAATACTGAAATAGAAAAAGATACTAGCGAATTTTTATTAGTAACAATTAAGGGTAAGCCGTTATATCCAAAGTACATATATAATGTAGTAAGAAGCTTCATACAGCGATCCAGCACCATTAAGAAAAAAAGCCCTCATGCTTTGAGGCATACTTATGCAACACATTTACTCAATAATGGTGCAGATATTAACGCTATAAAAGAGTTACTCGGCCATTCAAGTTTGGCAGCAACTCAAGTTTATACACATAATACTATTGAAAAGCTAAAGGAAGTCTACTCAAAATCTCATCCAAGACATTAGTAATACATACACCTGATCCCTTGTTTTTAGTACTTTTGAAGCTCTAAATAAGCTCAAGTAATTTTTTTGATAAATTTATTTGATAGAGTTCATCATTTATTAGAAAAAAATCTATTTTTGCAGTCGCTTAGGAAAAGATTCTAGGCATTGTATTAAAATAATCTATTTTGCCGATGTAGCTCAGTTGGCCAGAGCAGCTGATTTGTAATCAGCGGGTCGGG
>JAHDGW010000080.1:1844-12292 GCA_020631635.1 Saprospiraceae bacterium | reverse complement strand
GATAGTAGTGGTATTATATTAGCAGGTCACCAGGCTGCAACGGATGAAAATGGTGAATTCAATAGATGGGGAGCATTGGCAAAAATAAGCTTAGAAGGAGACAGCATCTGGTATCGCACATATTACAATTTAGATGGACCCAGTGAAATTGAGGATATGGAATATACCTCCGATGGGGGCTACATCATGACAGGCTCCACCTGGTATAAATTTCAACCTGGAGAGGATACCACCTGGTTCAATACCTGGATGCTGAAGACGGATGGAGAAGGTAGGATGATTCCTGATACCGTGAACTCTACCAATGATGAAGGTTTCATAGCGTCTAAACTACGCATATACCCAAACCCAACGAGTGACCGGCTCTACATCGAGCATGATGAACCAGAGCAATATGAGTACAAGCTCATAGATGCTGAAGGACAATTCGTAAGGTCATGGACCGATGCAAAGCAAGGAGGAGCTGTAAGCTATATCTTAGATACAGAATCTTACTCAGCGGGTATCTACTCTTTATTACTGTATCAAAAGGGTCGGCTTATTGAATCGAAAAAAGTGGTGATTAAACGATAATTATATTGATTTTTATAGTTGTAAACGTATTTGCTGCTAAAGTTAAATATCAAATATAATTATCTAAATTTTTTTGAAGACCCTAAGATTGACATTCCATAGGTGAATTCTCAATGTTTTCCGTAACTTAATACGAAACAAAACTTACAACTATGAATTGGTCTAAGGTCCTGATTGCGGGATTGATCGGGGGTATCACGTATTTTATACTTGGCTTTTTGGTATGGGATGTACTTTTAGGAGATTACATCGTAGCACCGTCATGTGTTGCTAGATCAGAAGAAGATTTTGTCTTTTGGGCCATGGTCTTGAGCTGTTTAGTATGGGCATTTATGTTAGCCTATGTCTTTGAGAAGTGGGCTAGTATCTCTACTTGGAAGACGGGTGCTTCGGCAGGAGCAACCTTGGGAGTGTTGATAGCTGCAACGGTACAGTTTGCCAATCATGCTATGATGTCAAGTACCACATTGACAGTTGTAGCACTAGATGTATTAGCCACAGGTGCTGTGTCAGGTATTGTAGGTGCGGTAGTCGGATGGTGGCTCGGCAGAGGCCGATAGTGACGACTAAAGATCAGATCGCCAGAAACGATCTGATCTTTATCTGAGTCCAACAATTTAAATGAATTAATCGTTGATCTATCATGAGATGCAATATTGTATTACTTCCGATCGCACTAGCTATGGTATTGGCAATGTGCTCTTGTGGTAAAGACAGTCGAGATATTGATCCAGTTTTCCAACCTTATGTAGACCTATTTTTTGAAGAAGCACAAAAGAGGGGACTTGATATGAAAGAGGAAGATTATTCCTTTAGCTTAAATTTTGGGGAAGCGGTAGCAGGTGGTGTTTGCTACTATAGCGGCAATCGAGTTGAAATCAATGAATTTGCATGGAGCGTATATCCTGAGTTATCTAAACAATACCTTATTTTTCACGAGCTAGGACATTGCTTACTGGATCGAAGGCATGATAATCAGGTACTACGTAATGGCGAATGTAAAAGCATCATGAAAGGCCATGAGGAAAATGAGTGCAGACGCAATAGTGATAATTTTGGCGTTTGGAGAGATTACTACTTGGATGAGTTGTTTAATGAAGAGACTCTGCTTCCTAGTTGGTATACTTCGGTATTGTTCATAGAGATACAAGAAGTTTTATTTGAGGTCACAGACTCCCTCGATCATAGTATTGCCATAGATTGTGGAATCACCGATCCAATTACCAATATTGAGTTCGAAGCAATATTTAAGGATTGGGAAAAATCTGATCGTATCAGCTTAGAGTGGAGTGATCAAAGCATTATGTGTGGAAGTGATAGAGTATCTATCATGAATCGCAATGGTGATATCAGATATTATCTAGAAGGTGTCAATTTTAAAAATGATACCAATATTCGCTTTGTCAGAAAAGAAGGCTTTGATTATTACATCGTCGATCAGGCAGTCATTCATATGGAAGAAGCTCAAGATAATCCTGTTCAATATCCTAGAATGGGTAGAACATCTACCAGTACCAATGCTCCAAAGATATTGATGTCGATGAGCGTGGGATTATTGTAGATGCGCTAAAAACGCATCTACACGACAGCAAAACCAACATTACCACCCAATTGAATACCTACTTTTTTGATCCTGATCATGCCACTAGCGACATTGCTGAAGGTCTTCTGATATGTTTCCAAGATATTACGAGCTGCGGTTTCGATCATGAGGTGTTTTTGTTTCATTTCTGCATTACAGATCGCAAATAACTGCTCATAATTCACGGTATCGTCAATGTCATCTCGATTGACAAAGTCATCGGTTAAGGTTTTAATTCATTCATATACAAAAATGATATCTGGATCATATTTAAATTCAGATTGTGACAGCAAAAGCTCTTCAGGTGTAATTGCAATATATCTGTGCAAACTAAAATAAACTCCTTGACTAACATCGCTGAGACAATTTATTCATTCAACGATTTTTACTTAAATTTTCTTTTTACTAAATAAAAAAGGCGATGAAAACAATTAAGTTTTGCATCGCCTTCTTTAGAGTGTCTGATATTGAATTTAATTTTTCATTAACATTGATGAGTAGCTAATTTCATCGTTATAGACTTTTACCAAATATAGGCCATTGGATAAGTGGGATAATTCAATTAGTTCGTTTATGTTTCCACTGATTTGATTTATCTTTTTTTGAACCATAAGTTTACCCTGTAGGTCAACTATCTCAAGATTAAAGCTAGTGTTCGTAGTACTAATATTCGTAAGAGCTATTCTCGTTTCATTATTAACGGGATTAGGGCTTATTCTTAGACTGCCTTGGGAACTATTATTTTTTGATGTAGTAATATGTCTAATTTCTGAATACATAAAAGAACCATCAAAATCGATTTGTTTGATTCTATAGTAGTGTTCAGTGCTATTAAGAGTTTTGTGCTGATAGGTATACCAATTTTCTTCAAATGATGTACCAGCGGCTATGATAGTTGCAATGCCTTCAAAATTTTTACCATCAGAAGAGTATTCGACAGAAAAGTAATCAGAATTTATTTCTGAGTACGTGGACCAATTCAATGTATTGATTCTTTTTTCACTAGAAAAACTAATTTCAAATTTTCCGAATTCTACAGGAGTAACTATAGCGTTGGGTACAAATACAACAGCTGTACCATTTGTAGTTCCATCTTGGTCGCATGGACCTCCATCGGTATTAGTGCAAGATTCTTGAGTATCATTATTGGATGTGACTGGACCGGGAGCTACTGATCCATTACAGTTAGATGTACCATCACCTTCAAAGCCACTTTCTCCTACAATGAATCCTGTACTTATTGAGCTTGCCAGCTGTACTTCTAAGAGGAAGCAATATTGCTCAACTGCCGTAGAATTTCCGCCAATTTCACCGTAACCCACTACGCAACCTGTACAATCATTGTCTGTAGCCAGGTCTCCAGCACTCGGAATATAGCTTGGTGTATCAGTGGGTGCAGTGGGAGTACAAGTAGGACTCGTAGAAGTGCCTTGATAACTTCCGCTATTAGAAAAATTGCCATAACTCCCTGTTGGTGATCCGTATGAACTTGTATTTGTAAAACTCACGGTATTTCCAGATGCCACTCCAGATGCTGATGCATTTACATTATATTCCGCAACGTAATTGTTATTACCTGATCCCGCACAGAGTCCACCTGCAAAAATTTCATAAGAATAACTAGGCATTGAGCCAGAGATTATACTCGTCACCGCAACTGGATTACCAGATCCATCGTAAAAACCTAATGAAAAGTTATCCGTAGCTCCAAAATTACTCGAAAGACCTATACAAACTTCTACTGTTGCAGTAGCTGTACCATCAGCGTTGTCTTGATAGCTTTGTAAAGAAATACCAGTACCATGACAGGCAAAAAGAACCTGAAAAACAATAACAAATAAAAATGTAAAATAAAACTTCATATTAGTTGGTTTATAAGATGAAATTTTTTGGGGTATTGTGAATATAAGTCAAAAATTGAATAACTAGTCAATAAAATCTAGAATAAGATTATATATTAATTATTTTAATATGTTAATGAGTCGTGATAATTCCAAATTATTCGAAGTCATTTTCAATATATACATGCCAGATTTAAGATGGTCACATCTTATCAAGGATCTATGGGTGGATAGTTTTTTTTCATAAATAGGAATGCCTTCCATGGTATATAGCTCGATTGTAAAAGTATTTACATAAGAACCGTCTAATTCAATAATGAACTCATACATCGCAGGTTGAGGATATATTTTAAAACTTTGCTCTTTGGTTGGCTCTACAGAATTGGAAATATCCTCTTTAATTTCATATACCGAGATGCCACCTCTAATATTACCTGCTATTAGAAAATTTTCCATCACGGAATACTCGCTAAAATTACCATTTCGAAGGTGAAATTTTTTCACAAAGAATATATCATCAGGGTCTGAAATATTATAGAGAAAATCTATTTGACATGGAGTGCTTATCAGCAGATATCGTTGATTATTTGTAGTAAAAATAGTTGGTGACGAATAACTTTGATTACTACATATGCTATCCAATGTTATATCACCAAAACGTTGATCTATAAGTTCAAAACTATTTTGGGAGTTTGTGGATGTATTTTTCCAATAAGAGATTTGACCGCTCTCGTCACCGATAATTAAATCTGAATATCCATCTTGATCCATATCTATGGTACTTATTCTTGACCTTCTACCGAATGAGCCTCCATTTATTTGTATGGGAATGGGTTCAAATATTATAGGAGAATTTTTGTCTTGCTGTACTAGAGTGACACCACCGTTTTCAGTAATTATAAGGGCTTCTGTTCTTCCATCATTTGTAAAATCGGCAAAGCTTAGATCATAGTTGTTTTCAAAAATTGGATAACCAAATGATATCGTGTCATATTGCAAGATTAAAGATTGGTCATCACTCATGTTGAGCAGGCAGGGTATCGAGGTAGTCTGCGTTTCAAAATTAACCCTTAAAGAATCATGAATAATCAAGATGTCTTCACGAGTATCATTGTTGATGTCAAAAATCACAGGAATTGAATGTCTACCTACATCTAGTAGACTTTTATCAAAATCATTTTTAATACTTTCTTCCGTTTCCAGCTCAAGAGAAGTGCCTGAAAACATATCCATTGCCTGAGTGAACTTAGATTCAATTTCATCAAATGGGCTATAAATATGTAGCCATTTATCATCAGGTAATTTGATTTGATTAATGATGGGAAAGTTTTTTAAGTTATATGAGCCATCTGGAAATTCAGTTTCTAGCAATTGATAAGAATCCTGAAACGGCGCTAATAGATTAACATTGGGATTTAAGGAGTTAGATACGTATGCAAGTTCTAAATCCGATGTTTTATCAATAGCGAAAAAGACTTCATCTGCATGTATTGACCTATTTTCTGGGGTAATCTGACTATCAAAACCTGAGCAAAGCTTTGCACTCGTTATGACTTCATCAGAGAAGTCAAATTTAAGATCTTTAAAACATTCATCGATTAGACGATAGACTATTTTATCATCTTCGTTGCGATCCCAAGCATAGTAAGAGAGAGCATTTGTACTATTTTTGAAAATAATTAAATCAAGGTGGCCATCTTGATTTACATCATGTATAAATGGAAAGCTACGAGCATTAAAGGTAATAGGAGTAAGTTCTCCATTACTTAGTTCTCGCATAAGTCGCACAGGCGATTCATCAAATTTAATAAGCTTATCCTGATAGCCTTTGTGAAGTGAGATTTCTTGATCCACTAAAAATGTGCTTGTATAAACAAGTTGATCAACGACTTCATCACCGTTCAAATCTTTGAATAATGTCCAAGAATTGAATGGAACATATTCTAATTTGATGTTGGGATCCATAATACTGAAGGGAAATATCCCAGATTCAGCACTAAAGTCATGCTCATACAACTCCACAACTTTACCGTCGCAGTCAATAATAATTAATTCTAAATCACCATCAAAATCAACATCAACTTGTTCTGTAATGATCCTATTATAACCTCCACGTAAAAAATGGCTATTCGCTTTTTGATCTACGATTGAATAGTCTTGGGTTGCTACCAATTGAATATTTTGACCTATGGAGTTGATCGTAATATTAAGTGAAAAGAGAATAAAGAAGAAAAAATCACAAAACTTCATAATTAGGTGTTTGACATGTACAATATAAAGATTAGCAATTCTTATGACGTAAATAGCAGTAATAGACCTCAAATTATCCTATTCTTATCTTCATTCGAAAGACGAATCTTAAAAATGACTAGCTGTGATTTTTAAGATTCCAAACTCTATCTCCTTTCGATATAGCTGCAAACCTAGTGTCTGACCTCAGACTTAGAAATCTAATATGAAAGAAAAAAATATGTATTACTTTGTTCAAGGAAATAATTATGATTTGTTTTTTTTCTGTAGTTTAACATTCAACTCGACAAAAAACCTAGAATACAATCTTACTGAATCAGATTATTTAAGTGAAGCTGGCCTGTGAGAAATTATAACGATAAACACTTTACCGAAGGCTACCTTGTGTTGCCATTACTGAATGATGTCTCATTATTCAGTTTCTTCAAATTAGATTTTGGTAGTATAGCTTTTAATGCCTACACAACAGTAGAAAGTATTTGGAGTTCTACGCTTCAAAATGTTAAAGTTCAGCGATTATGAAGACATGGATATATTCGCTGGCCTTCATTGAAGGTGCTCTTGTTATGGTATTCGAATTACTGGCTGCTCGTTTTGTAACGCCCTTTTTCGGTAACTCAATATACGTATGGTCTTCTATTCTTGGTATTACGATGTTATCACTATTGATTGGTTACTTCTTAGGTGGTAGATTGGTGAAAATGGACTTACACAAGTTTCTTCCAATTCCCACTTTGGTTTTAGTTTCTGGTATATTGTTAATGTTACCATTATCACATTCTGTATTAGGATTAATAGCTGAAAGTTTTGGTCTTATAAGTGGGTCATTATTGTCGGCAATTTTACTACTTTTTCTCCCTTTGGTCTTACTGGGTTCTATATCGTCTCAGTTTATACAATTAATCTCAGAAACACAAACGCTTGCAGGTGTATCATCTGGAAACGTATATGCCATTTCTACACTTGGAGGTGTTATAGCCACGTTTGCTGTAGGTTTATTCCTAATTCCCAATTATGGTTTACGATTTTGTTGTTTGAGTATAGGTGTCTCAAGTGGTATACTATTTATAGTGGCGTACTTGATGGAAAAAGGTAAGATTAATATTAAAAGTCTTGCCCTAGCTCTATGCTTTTTGATAGGAGCATTCTTATTAGGGAGTTCTTTTAAAATACAAACTACACTAGATGATTCGGATGCCGATCTAAGATATCATAATGATAGCATGATGGGGAGGCTAGAACTCTATGAGCTCCAAGACTCTGTACAAGTAATCATGAATAATGGAGCATTGCAAAGCAAATTATGGAGTGATGGATATAATTCTTCCTTGCTTTACGTGCATATCATAGGTGGAGTACTGGCCTATATTCCCAAAGAAAATAGAAATAATGCCTTAGTAGTTGGTTTGGCGGCAGGATCGCTTATTCATGAGTTATCGAAGCTCGGTTTTGGAGATATTGATGCTGTAGATATTGACCCTCGTACTCATGAGATTTGCCAAGAATTTACAGGACTTGAAAAAGTAGATTATCAATTTCACGAAGATGATGGGAGACACTTTTTACTGAAAAACGATATAATGTATGATGTCATCATTATAGATGTATCAGCAGGTGATTATCAACCGTATCATTTATATACCAAAGAAGCTATTGCTTTATACAAAGATCATCTAACCGAGCAAGGTGTCATTGTCATTAATATCATAGACTTCATTGATCGCTCTATTACATCCGCTACTGAACGCATAGGAGACGGGCTACTATCCGCCAATTTAAAGCCATATCTACTTAGGAATATTTATAACAGAAAATACTCAAGGCACTGCATTGACAATGGTATTCCTTATGAAAAAATTATTGTAGGTAGCAATGCCCCTTTTTTTACAGTAGGAAACGAGGAGGCACTTAATGGGTGTTGCCGAGCAATAGCATTCAACAGGCTTATGCATCAAAATTGGAGTAAGATGGCCGAGTTAAAGACTGATTTTTCACTGGGTCCCTTTGAGGATGATCAGCCCATCATGGAGTTGATGAGCTACGATAAAGCTAAAGTTTTACGAAATAACCTTAATAATCAATAGATATGAATCCAAAAAGATATAGCGTTTTTATTAGTTGCATTTTCTTTATATCATTTGCGCTATCGGGACAATCCGAACAGTATTCATCAGAAAAAATTAGGGTTGAGATCACTGAACCATCCAAAGGGATTTACTTGGTAAAGTCCTGCTTCGGTAATAACTACCGAAGGTATACGAAAAACAAGTCTCGCATCAATAGTCAGTGGACTTACCAATATGAACAGTTTTTTGGTGATGACGGATGCTATCAACTCATAAGTAGAACAACTCCTGATATTGAAGATATCAAGAATCATATCACACAGGTCACCACCATTAAGAGAAATCAACTTCATGTTGAATCAAAAATATAGATCATGCGAATTATAAAAATTACCATAATATCGCTAACACTGGCGTTTTGGAGTACTTCATTAGTATCACAATGTTCTGGTACTGGGCAATGCGAAATCTGCGATATTGTTGCTACAATAAATACTCCAGATGGGGTATCAGTCCAGCAAGGTTCAAGTACTTCTGTAGGAAATACCTCGGCCGGAGGTACGGCTACCCTAAGTACACTGGAGGTTACAGCTACAGAATGTGGTGAAATTTCATTTAATGTAGACTTGACACTCGATTGGTTTCAGGGAACTTCAAGTTCATGGATTCACGGAGTTTCTTTTATAAGTTCCGCAGGATGGTCTGCAGCAGTCGGCGTACCTCCCGCTGATGCAGGTTGGATATTTCTACCTGGAGGTATCACGGGCTTATGTTCAGGTAACACGTATGGAGCTGGATATTATTATGATCCCGTGGGTACAGAAAGTTTTGCTGATTCTGGTAATTCCTATGATGCGGGAAATTACTCTTCTTGGGATGGTATGATGTGTAGTATGACTGGGGCACTATCAGGGGAAGATACCTCCTTTGGAGCTACTATGATTGATATCTCTTTAGGTGGATTTATTGATGATGGCGATCCTTCAGATAACTGGGGAGTCAATTGTGGTTTTAGTCCTTCTGCAGGTGATCAAGGTGATTGTCCTCCATTTGGTTTTGAATTAAGTTACTGCCCATCTACAGCTGGTACCGTAGTTGAGTCTATCACTTTTGCTATCACAGAAGATGGAGAATCTGGTGGGTGGGGATCAAATGCTGGTTGCAACTATGATATTGTTATCCCAGTAACTATAAACAACGCTGGCGTTGCTTTACCCAGTGAATATAGTATAGATTGCGGAGATTGTGTTGACCTAGTCGCAGGTTCTAATTGTTCTTCATATACTTGGTTTAATGATGATACAAACATGCAAATTGCTTCAGGAAGTGGTAACGGTGCAGCAACTGTTCAAGTTTGCCCTACAGAAGACACAAACTATAGTGTACAAGTTTCAGGATCCTGTGGAAATTTGACAGCCCAAACAACAGTTATGGTTAGCCCATGTCCTACCTGTGAAGCTGAGGCAGGAACGCCCACAAGTACTTCTCCAATTTGTCCAGGAAGTGATATAACAGCTTCGGTATCAGGTAATAATACAGATGTAGGATATTCAACCCTATATATATTTACCGATGGTGACAATATCTTGAGTGTCAATAGTTCGGGTAGTTATACAGCACCGACAACATGCGGTGTCACATATACTGTGTATACATTCAATTATGACGAAAGTGATAATACGGTTACAATACCAAGTGCAGGTGATAACATTAGTGGTATAAATTGTGACCCGGTTTCCGGATCTCCTTGTTGTCATCTTTCATTGGGGGTTGATGTTTTAGTCGACGACACTGAATTACCAGTATTAGATGCGTCACCAGTGGATGTCACAGTATGCGTAGGAAATGTGCCTCCGATGGTATCGTTGAACTGGACGGATAACTGCGACGGTAATGGTACAGTAAGCGGTACAGATATGACGGATGGCGCAAGCTGTCCAGAGATCATCACACGAAGCTGGACGTATACAGATGCCTGTGGAAATACAGCAACCGAAACACAAAGTATTACGGTAGGAGATATAGAAGCCCCCATGCTAGATGCGTCACCAGTGGATGTCACAGTATGCGTAGGAAATGTACCTCCGATGGTATCGTTGAACTGGACGGATAACTGCGACGGTAATGGTACAGTAA
>JAHDGW010000080.1:0-1744 GCA_020631635.1 Saprospiraceae bacterium | reverse complement strand
GAAGCTGGACGTATACAGATGCCTGTGGAAATACAGCAACCGAAACACAAAGTATCACGGTGGGAGATTCACAAGCACCAACAATTACCGGAGTTCCGATTGATATTACCGTGGAATGTCTCGGTGATTTCAATTCAAGTTACGGTGTCATCCCATCATTGAATTGGACTGATAACTGTAGTGCAGGTGGCATGATTTCTGGAATTCAGTCCCCAGATCCAGGGACTTTAGATTGTAATGGTGGTGTTATCACCAGAACATGGAGCATTACAGATGACTGCGGTAATTTAGGTATGGAGTCTCAAACCATCACTATTGATCCTAATCCAGCCATTGTGTGGACCTCTGCACTACCTGCAGATATCACCATTGATTGTAGTATGGCAGTACCCCCAGCGATAGATTTGAATTACTCTAATAATGCTGTAAGTCCTAATTGTACCAATTCTGGTACAGTTGCGGCTTCAACAGTTGGTGCTATTACTACATGCAATACTTCACTGACGTATGAATGGGAGGTGATCGACCCTTGCTCGGGAGTTTCACTTAGCCATAGCCAAACCATTACACTTGAGGATACAAGTATACCAGTTTTCAGTGCTTATCCTGCCAATATTAATTTTAGCTGTGTTGCAGAAGTCACCGCCGCTGATATCATCACAGTATCGGATAATTGTGATATGAATCCCGTTATTATGTTTACTGAATCAAGCTCGCCAGACCCGATCGGCTGTGCTGGTGGAACTATTACTCGTACCTGGTCTTATACAAACTCATGTAATATTGAAGAAATACATACGCAATTGGTTACCGTCGACGCTGTTGATCCTATTGTATGGACATCAGTAGTTCCAGCAGATGTTACCATTGATTGTACAACGGAATTAAGTTCGCATCCAATTGTCAATTTATCGTATTCAAATAATGAAGCTAATCCTGCTTGTTTAGAGAGTGGAAGTAATGTAGCTCCTACAATCACGGGTAGTATAGTAAATTGCGGTGATATAGAAACTAGAATGTGGGAGGTTGCAGATGGCTGTGGGAATATGCTCATGGCAAGCCAGACGATAACGTACCAAGATAATGAATTGCCTCAGTTTGTTGGGGCACCAAATAGTATTACCTACGATTGCGCTTCCGAGGTTCCTGCAATTGCTGATCTTAATTATACCGATAATTGTCTTCCCTCGGGTACCGTTGCTGGTGTTGAAACTGGGGTCATCGATGCTTGCGACGGTGGTTCCTTAGTCCGTGAATGGTCTGTAACCGATGAATGCGGCAATAACGCCATCCACGTACAAAATATCACGGTTAATCCCGTACCTCAAATCAATTGGGTAGGTACTTTGCCTCAAGATATGGACGTTAACTGTGGCTCATCACCGGTTGCGGCGGTTGATCTCAACTACTCAAATGGATCAGCCAATTCAAATTGTTTATTAGACGGTACAGTGGTTCCTACTGAAACTGGGAACTTCGCTACTTGTGGTGACCAATTGATTCGCACATGGACTATTACTCCAAGTTGTGGTATGGAGTTAACACATACTCAAACTTTGACTTTGATCGATAATGAAGCACCAGTGTTCGTTGCTGTTCCAGGTAATGCTACTTATGATTGTCTCGAGGATGTACCTATGATGCAAGCTTTGGATTATACAGATAACTGTAGTGTTGGTGGTAACGTAACTGGCGTGGAGGTGACCATGCCATCTCCAATAACCTGTGATGGTGGAACCATTAC
>JAHDGW010000079.1 GCA_020631635.1 Saprospiraceae bacterium | reverse complement strand
CGATCGTCTTGGTGGTACTTTGCTGCGCTTGGCATGCTGATAGACTTATAGTCAAAATCCATAGGTACATATATACTTTCATATAGCTCATATTTAAGTCTAACAACTTACTATTAGCGTAAAAGATTCACGAATATTCAAATTTAGTAATGAAATGATATAAAAACTATCTGTTCACTGAATGCTTCCCAACTGACTCGACGATAAGGTGAGTGTATCCCAAATAGTTCACTTATATTCAACTGTAGTATAACTATGAAACTTAAAAAGCCTGTTCTGATGAAGTTGAAAGAAGCTTCATGTAGGAAAACAAGCGATCACTTCTCATTGAAACTCTTGTCATTCCAACACTTCTATTAATGTTTTAGGAAAGAGATAGACTAATCCATATTGATCGTTATATTTGACCGATAATTATTGCGAAAGTAATTGATCTATTTTTCCTGCTAGAGCATAATGCTCTCCTACGCTGTTTTTTCTAAGTACGTTAGACATTAGGGCGACAAGGTATTTTCTTTTTGTACTATCTTGCTTTTCTACAATAGCTACGCTATTCATATAATTGTATCTATTCCCAGCATAGTTTTGGGGTACATAACCGACTTCAGGCTTGAAGCTATATAGTGATCCACTCTTAAAATAGACGGCATCATCATTCAACACATGACTAGAGGCATATCTAATCCTTCTATCTGTGAGATACATGAGTCTTTTGATTTCAAGTGATATTCTTGGTGTAATTACCTTACCCTGTTCTAGCGCAAACATAAATTTCAAAAGCCCTTTAGTGGTACCTATACTACCACCTCTCCGAGGAACGTATTTTTCTGCTCCGCTCGTGAAAAAACCTCCCAAGCGATATTCATCATGGTCTATCTCAATACTTTCGAGTACACAATTAGTCAAATCTTCGGTAAGACTTGAAAGTACCGCTTTTGGGCTATTTTGGAACACCATATCCATTTCCCATTGTGTAGCACAATCGTAATATCGATCCATTATATGTACAAGTAGCATTTCTCTCATTACTACACTGGCAGCTCCGTTATTGCTCTTACTAAACATATGATCTAGCCACTCGTACAATGAAAAAATATCTCCTTGCTCAGCTTTGCGCTTATAGTATTTATCCTTTTTTATATTATAGATGGGTATGGTATGATGATCATAAACGACAAATTCATTACCCCGGACCTTTTTGGTATACAATATAGCTCGTATGTCTTCCCAGTCGTCACCATATACCTTGTGCAAAGCATCGAAAAGCCCCATAGCTGCAATGATTTTAGCAACACTTCCTGGTTGATACCCAACCGATTCTTTACGTCCTGCATATTTCAGATGATCAGGGTCTGTGATATCCATGACCGAAATTGAGTAATTGGGTTCGAGAGCATTAAAAATATTCTTTAAACTTTTATTCAATGCAACATCCTCCTCAGGCCACTCGACATTTTTACCCGCTAAATGTAGCTTGATATCATCCATGCCTAAAAGGGCACCAGGATCTAGACCCGAGGTGAGAGTGCTATCTTTCCAAACTTTATATTGATAGTACAATCTATCTATACCTGTATATGTATAACCGTCTATAGGGTAAGCATGTATTATAGTTGTGATCAATATCAGAAAACCGACTAAGACAAGTCTCATAATTGATTAATTTTTCCTTGGTTCCATCCATACGGATTGATCTTCTAGTTTTGGGTCTAAACTTAAAAGATATGCTGAGCTAAGAGCTGATTTACTTTCAACAAAGGGACGTACCTGAAAAAGCCAAATATGATTATCCTTGATGCCTAGCTCTATATCATACGCCTGGTTGTCACCATCTTTAGCACCCATTATATTGGAGATAGTAGTAGAAATATCTGATAGTGATTGAATATCAGAGTCACTCAATACAGGTTGGTCGAGTGTAGCATATTGGAACTGAGACCCTCCTGTACTAGGGATAGTTCGATATTTTGTCTCGGAACTCGGACTACGTAGTTCTACATATCCATTAGGATGGATCACATAACTCTCGGCTGCTTGTCCCTCTACAGCACCGCCTACTCCATGACTAAATGAAATAGAAATACTGCCTTCATGGCCACTTTCAATATCTTTGGTAATCACTACACCTGATTTATCTACATCTACACTCGGGATTATAAGCACAGAAGGGTAAACATCCTCGGGATTGTACAAAATCTTTTGTCGCCATTGGTAACTGCGTTCTGTATATGGAGATGCCCAGACTCTCTTTATTCCTTGCAAGATCTCATCACGATTCAATACATTAAAGATGGTCAAATTGAGACCAGCACCTGTAAAATTGGGTAAATCTTCCATATTGGTATCACTTCGTAAAAACACGGGTACCTCGCCGATCTCTTTGTTAAATATTTCTCTAAATTTTGATGACATATTAGATTTAAAATCGGCTTTTAAAGGCATATCTTCTATGAGATTTCGAAGTAAACTCAATTGATCTAAGGTTTCTTTTTCCACCTGATCTTTAGATATACCAGACTTTATTTTCTGTTCTTCATCCTTAAATATCTTGTTTAAAAAATCCCAGTAAGTAAGGTCTTTATCAGGAATACGCTGACTCATATGATCTCTAAAAATCCCAAATGGCAATACTAGACCATCTACCACATGAGATGGGAAATTTTGCTTGAGCTCTCCTAGGTTAGCCGCTTTAGGACCACACCATTTACCAGAAAAGCTAGCATCTACATCGGTCAAATTCAGTATACTATCGGGGTCCAATACAACCTTATCCATAGAGATTGTAAATTTCTCCATTGCACTTTGATGATTATCAAAAAGATCATGCTCAGCATCCGTCATATCATCGGCGAGTTTCAATTTTACAACCCCATTTTGAGATACTGCATAAAACACTTCTTTCCCATTGAAAGACTCTAGATGAGACAGTAAGGTTTTCGAAATTAAAGCATTTGGTATGCCCAAGTTGCGGGCCAGTAACTGGACATGAGATACGGGATTACCTTCTTTTACGTTCAGTATACCAGCCACGGGTTTTAGCTCTGACGGAGGTCTATCAAAGGCATATATGGCTGTGCCATCGATCTCAGTAAATTCATCAAGATTCGGTACTACACGTAGTATTCCTTTTACAAAACCTGGGTTTAATCCCCTCACTCCTTGATTAGATGACGATCCTAGTATTTGAGATGGGCTTCCTACAATATCATTATAAAAAGAGTGGATAGCTTCTATCAGATGTCCTGCGGGTAGTATAAGACTAGATCTGATTTTATCATCGACAAAGCCTGCGGCCAATGGTTCAAATTGAGAAAACCTGGATACTTCTTCCGTATAAAGTGAAGTCATCTTTTGCGATGACCAAGTCACTAATTTTTGTGCCGATTTTTTGAAATACCCCATATCCTTTAGAGATACTCGGTCAGCTTGCATCCAATCTAGATCTGTTTTTAGTTGATTATACTCTCTTGTAGAAAGATATCCTGCACCGTATATTGCGTTGGATAGAAAACACAATTTTTCTCTCATTTCTCCCAAATATTTATTCGGTAAGGCATTTATATGTCTTAGGACCAGTTTTTCCAAGATTATAGAAAGATCGATTAAATCTACTCTTGCGGTACTCTTGTTTTCATCTGAGATATGGTTTCTTATCAAAAGGAGTAGCTCGGAGGCCTCCATAGCCACGAATGATGGACTTGCGAGATGTAAATGATCGATTCTCGAATTCAACTCAGCACTGAACGCGTTAGTGCTGAGACTATGAGTATATTTTTGGAGATCTTCAATATCTAGGGGTTGGTACATTATCTCAAGATTTCTCATCAGGTCATCATAGTAAGCCTTTGCATTTGATGACACATCCTTGGTACGATCTCCCCACGATGAGACTAATTGTACATCACTAGCCGTGGGGTTGTTATGTAGCTTAACTCTAGCCTCCATAAATCGCTCATCCTCCTCCGCCAGTAACTTACTCAATGCTCTGATGCGCTGAGCGACCTGTGTATCGTCACCATGTGTTATATCCATGAAGGCTAATCTCATCAACAAAAAATGCTCTTGAAGTCGGGCATCCTTGGCCACAAGCCATTCTAAAAATTCTTGACCCCACTCCTGCTCATCTTCAACTTGCTTGGCACCTCGATAATTTTGCGCTTTTTCTAGAATCCAACCGTCCCCGACATTGAATAAAAAATTAGTCAATTGATACTGTTTGACTCTGCTATGACGGTTTGCGGCATCCCAGAAAGCCGCATGATCAGTGCCAGTGAGTATTTGATCAAGAAAAATATGACTTTTACTAGCATAGTCAAGTACTTTAGTCTTGTACATGGCATGCTGATTTCCCTGGAGCGAATCAGGACAAGGGTCCTTAGCTGCCCTTACACTTCCATCTTCACAATACCACTTGATAGCAGCATATGGTCCACGGGTATCCCGTCTAAGTTCTGCGATGTAGTCTGCATCAGGGACTTGTGTAAATCCATTATTTTGAGTCACTAAAAATGACATTAACAAGAAGCAAGTGGCAAAATATCGCATATAACTGTATCTGTTATTTTTTATACCCTCAAGATGGATTAAAGTTCGACAAAAGACAAGCCTACATCAAAGAATATAGAATTTAAAGAAAAATTATGAAATAAGGCCCCGAATTAACAGAGACACAACATATGCTTCAAAGTGAATTTTGTACATTTATAGGATGCAATTTTCTAAATATATTATTTCAACCTTATTTTTAACTATATTATACTCAGCAAGTTACGGTCAAACTTATTTTGGATCTTACAAATTACCTTTTCCCTCTGCTTATTATCAAGAGATAGAGAATCAACATAGTGCAACACTGCAAGCAGATCTCGAAAAAGTATTACTTCAAAATCCAAAATGGAAAAAACTTATTGCTAAAAAAAAGATGGCTGTAGGTCTGGTAGATATTAAAGACATGACTAATATAAGATTTGCTTCCGTCAACGGAAATCACATGATGTATGCCGCCAGTCTTCCAAAGATCGCAGTCCTACTTAGTGCTATACAAGCGATTGATGAGGGTTGTCTTGAGTACTCTGACAAACTGAAAAAAGATCTGCGTTTGATGATATCCAAATCCAACAATGCTGCCACAACGAGGGTGATAGAAGCTCTTGGATTTGATAAAATCGCTGAGACTATGACTCAGGAGCAATACAAACTGTATGACATTAACAAGGGCGGAGGTCTGTGGGTAGGTAAAAAGTATGCGAAAGCAGGACTCAAAAAACCTGATCCTCTAAAAAAGCTTAGTCATGCTGCTACGGTTGATCAAGTACTCAGATACTATACCATGATGGCTTATGGTAAACTAGTGAGCCCAGAATGGAGCGAAGAGATGCTGCAGTATATGATCGATCCAGAGATAAATCATAAGTTTGTGAAAAGTCTACGTAAAATAGATCCTCGATGTGATATTTATAGGAAGTCAGGGAGTTGGAGAACTTATCATTCTGATAGTGCTTTAGTATTCGGAAACGATGGAAGACGCTATATTTTAGTTGCGTTGATACAAGACATGAGAGGAGGTTCTATCTGTAGTAAACTGGTCTCGAAAGTAGAATCAGTACTAGGTATAAGTCAGCCTTCTAAAGTAGATAAGCACCTGTACGAACAAGGCCCAGTGCTAAAACCATCTGTCTCACAGAAATAGACATATGTTCAATATTGATTTAGATTAATGGATTAAATCATTATTACTCTACAAATCAACTGCCATATAAGGTTTATTAGAAACGATCAGGCGGTAAGCTTTTGGAGCCAATTTCTTAAGCCTTGGATACTTAGACGGTCTTTTATCATATGGATGTACTTCTAAAATATCTGGAATTTCCGAGTAAAGATCAATCGTTGATTTTAATACAGGTAATATTCTTTTTTTCAATCTATAAGGTAGTATTTGATCAAGGTAATCAAGACTTTCTATATACTTACCTCTGAGCAGTCCACTATGACATTTCAGCAATTCATCATTTTGTAGGGCAAGAGATAGAGTCACAAAGAGTACATGGATGTCAGCTCCTAAGACATTTTTAAGCTTGATAATACCTCTCTGTAAAAGTTGATTTTCACCATACTCCAATTCTGTATGATGGATAAATTTCTTTATTTGAAAAATTTCTTCACCTACCTCTTTTACCTGTCTCAGTATTTTGTTCATATTAGTCACTCTTGCCGCTTTAGTATAATTTAAAAAAGGAAAGCGTAGACTCATTTGGCCTATTACTCTTAACGCTACAACTCTTACTCTTTTATTGTGATGTTGCAATAATGTAAACAAAAAATCTACGTGATTTTGACTATCAATAAACTGTAGAGCTGGTAGTAATCTCTTTAACATACGTGTATCGGTAGCTTCTATGGCTTTTAGGAGATTCAGAAGTTTATTAGGGAATGAAGCGAGCGTCTTGTACCACCTTTTCCTATACTTACCCCTAACCATGAGGCTGGCCAAGGCGGGAAAAAACTTCTTTAATTTTGATTTTCTAATTGCATAAAAAACATAAATTAATTTATCATTCTGTTTTTCATTCTGCAAAATGCTCGCCATTATACTGTAATATCTTGTATATCTGGCATGAGCTACTGCTGTCATCCACGTTCTCCAGAGAATAGATCTAGGTTCTAGGTTTTGGACTATGGTATAACTTTGTTCAATCTTTTGCAATACCCTATATGTATCCTGTTGTTGAGGTCTATAACCGATGATTTTGGATAGAGCACCTGTAAATACCACTTTATTTTCTGCTGGTAATGAGTCATATAGGCTTTCTACATCAACAGAGGAATCCGTATACTTAAGAAGCTCCTCAAAATATTTTTTTCGTACTAATATCGACGAATCTTCTAAAATATGAGATAGCCTTTTGAGCCCTCTAATCTGAAATTCCTCAGCGATGAGATCAATAGCGGCGGAGCGGATTGCGGTATCCTCTCTATACGTGCATTGTACTAGTCGTTTGAATCGTTTTGGTGACTTACGTGGAGCACCTTCTATGAGTTGTAGTAAATATTCTTTGGGCGTAGATGGTATGTCTTCGTCTTTGACATCCTCTCTAAAAATTAAATTTGACAACTGCTGCACATAGCTCTTAGTGGAATATGAGATAAGTAATATCCAGATCAATACTATAAAAATCGTCGTAAACACGATGACTTTAAACGGTAATTGATCATTAGTCATGAGAATATAAATGATGATACCCGAAACACCAGTTGCTATGCTATCTACGACCACATCTACCAATGTTTTGGCCCGATCTCTAATAGTAATCGGTAGTGGCATGATATTGATTTCTGAGGCTGTTTTGTACAAACTTTGTTTCAATGATCCATCAACTAGCTTGATCAGAATCCCAATAGACAGTACGGGTAAAAAGATGAATGTAAAAAGAGATATGATAATTAAAATTGGCATAATACTCATGGCTTTAGATACTCCAAATCGATCTAGAAGCACATGAACTAAAAATAATTGTATCAATAATCCGATAACATTGATGGTACTATACCAAAATCCAAAAAAAGCGGTGAGGCTCGCTTGCTCAGTGAAATTTAGTAGGGCCACATGATTAAATATATAATCCACTAGTTTAGAAGCCATCACTCCAAATAGTGTAATCCCTACGATCATCATAACATGCCTATTTTGGATGATCCTCATGAAATGAGTATCAGACCATGATTTAGAATCGGAATGCTCAATCATAGATTCATTATAACTAGTATCCACCTCTCTAAGACTTATAGCCGCCAAAATCAGAAATACGGCTGCGCTAAATAGTAAACCGACATTTCCTAAATACGATACCGTGGCACTCGTAAAGTAACCTCCAAATACTCCTCCTGCGATAGCTCCAACTCCAATATGTGAAAGCACCTTCTTTGCCTCTCTGATAGATAATAACGACTGACAGTATTGAAAAAATAAGGTGACCGTTATGACACTAAACATATTGACATAAACATAAACTACAATCGTCATCCAAGATGCCAACAAGTTATAATATGTGGCAAGTGCCAAAGCACTGATAACAATAATATGAAATATAAAATTATATGCAATCGATTTCTTTAAGGTCAAAAACCTTCTGATAGAAATTAGTCCTAAATGGATAAGCACTGCTGCAATTGCAATACCCATAAATGCTAGTGGCATTACATCTATCCCATAGTTACCAAGCATGATGCTTGTAGCATAAGGTTTTAGGATGAGCAATACCGTAATTATTAAAAATATACTAAGCTGTAGCAGTATTATTTTCCTAAAATCATTTTTAGGTATTTTGATAATTCTTTCTAGAAAAGGATTTAATACTTTGCTAACTGAAGCCATGCGTGATCTTCCGAAAATTATATTGGAAATATTGGATGTAGCCGTACATATACATGTACAGATTTACTAAAACTCCTATCCGAAAGAGTTTTTTGTTGTAACTCATGAGAATATGATTATTGATTTTCATTTCTATCCATGTTTAGATAAAAAAGGAACTCAGACTTATGTAAATCTACTGAATAAAATGATGATCATGGACCATCGCTGCTGCCGATAAGACTGATTATTTAAAAAAGTAAAGTTCTACATATATCCCAGAGTTCTCCACTAAGTATTTTTTTGATCATGTGTAAGAACTGATAGATAACCTCCTCAATTTCAAGACAAAATTATCATTCAATTTGGACCTTCTATCACGGGAGCAATAAAGAGCCAATACAGAATAATAGCTTTCTCTAATCCTTTCGTCTTCGAGCCAAAATATGAGTTTTACAGATGAAATTATAATTTGATTTTAAGCTACTGATAATGTATTCGAATTATAATTTTTCATTTTTCAAATCTTTAATTTTGAAATCAAGATCTAAACTTGGCTTACATTCGATGGGAGTATAGGTCAGTATTTCTATTTCAGTTCTCCTATTTTTCTGATGTTGTTTTTCACTACAATCTACATTATCGGCGCATTGATTTACAAGTCGAGATTCTCCATAGCCTACAGGTCGGATCCTATCAGGAGCTATTCCTAGATCAATCAAGTATTGGTAACAAGATTGTGCTCTACGATTGCTAAGGTCTTTATTATATTTCTTACTTGCACGACTATCAGTATGGCTACTGAGTTCTATAGTGATAGATTTATTTCGTTTCATTATGGTCGCTAATTCCTGAAGTTCTTGTTTGGCTGATGGCCTTAAGCTAGCTTTATCTAGATCATAATAGACATTTTCCAATTCTAAGATAGATCCTACCTTCATGGAGTTCAGGCTGAGTGTAGCTTGTAACATCGCATCGGGTTTAGACGGACCGCCTCCCGCACCGAACGTATAGTGACTGGCGCCAAATGTACATAAGATCTCATTGCCTTCGTTACACTCGTATATGCTCATACCTCCTTTAAAATATTCGTTATTGCAGGTACGTATTTCATACTCCTTATGAGGGTCTATATTGAATGTCGCTTTTCCGTTTTCAACAGTTTGTTCGTTGAGTAAGTCACCAGATTTCGTATGATAGAGGTATACCTCGGTTCCTTCTACAGGTTTCTTGGTATCGCGATCTTCAACCTTGATAATCAATTTAAATGTTTCGCTTCCTCTTATGATATCGGGAGTGGTCTCTTGTGCTACGACTAGACAAGAGAGTGTGGTAAAAAACATTGAGTAAAATAATTTCATATACTTTTATTGTAGATACTCTTGGTTCTTAGTATTTGTTCGCTAACGATGGATTGATTAACAAATTGAACTAAAATCTACAATCAAGTTTACTATGATTATCAGGATCTCAAGATCACTCCTCCCCTCTCAGCTTCTTATCCTGCTCTTGGGCCAGTTGTACTATTTTTTTCATGAGTTGCACAATGGAGACGAAAACTAAATACCCAAAAGCAAATACGAAGTATATCCATTTGATGGCTCCTGGCGCTTCGTCAATCGTAATACCAGAGAACCAATAGGCTAAAAATCCACCAATAGCAGCCAAAGCTATAAAACCTATCATAGAATATAGGTAGTACTTGTTACCATCTTTGGCACCGAGACCGAGTAAACTATTGAATAGTGCATAGAAGAGCATAAAACTAAGGACTACCTGCCATGGAAAATTATCTTTAATATTCATCATACCAGATGCCCTCAAACCCGAAGAGATAAGATCAAATATCAAGATAACCATAACGAGAATTCCAGCCTGATAAAAAGGATGGATGTCCTTTTCAAAAAATGATATTACCGATCCTTGTCGTTCACTCATGGCATTATCAATAGAATTTCGCTCAAATAGTTTTGCTATTGTACTGGAGATGCATACAAATCATAATCCTGCGCATCAAATATCTCGACATCGACAAAATCACCAATTCTTACAAAATGCTTAGCAGCATCTATCAACACTTCATTGTCCACCTCCGGGGAATCAAATTCTGACCTTCCTACAAAGTGATTTGACTCCTTACGATCTATCAAGACTCGCATTTTCATACCAATCTTGGCTTCATTTTTAGCTAAGCTAATACCTCGTTGTATTTCCATGATACCATTTGCTCGTTCTGCTTTGAGTTCCGCAGAGACATTATCTGAAAGTTCATATCCCGAGGTATCCTCTTCATGGCTATATTGAAATACTCCTAGTCGGTCAAACTTCATATCCGAAATGAAATCGCATAGATCTTGATATTCTTCATCCGTCTCACCTGGAAAACCAACAAGCATGGTAGTACGTATTGCAATATTAGGGACTACTTTTCGAGCATGAGCGATGAGTTCGCGTTGTTCTTTCTGAGTGATCTGGCGTCGCATACGAGCTAGCACAGTATCATTAGCATGTTGAAGCGGGATGTCTAAGTAATTACAAATTTTAGGTTCACGAGCCATCACATCAAATATTTCGACTGGAAACTTGCTTGGATAGGCATAATGCAGTCTGATCCACTCTATTCCCTCAACTTGGCAAAGTGCTCCTAGGAGTTCTGGTAATGCTCTTTTTTTGTATAAATCAAGGCCATAGTAGGTTAGCTCCTGCGCAATAAGCATGAGCTCCATGACGCCTCGTTTCGCAAGGTTTTTAGCTTCTAAGATAAGGTCATCAATACTCCTCGAAACATGTTTACCTCTCATCAAGGGTATAGCACAGAAGCTACAGGTACGGTTGCAACCCTCCGAGATCTTGAGATATGCATAGTGCATAGGAGTGGTGATTGCTCGCTCTCCGAGCAACTCATGCTGATAATTAGCATTAAGTTTTTCTAATAATGCTGGTAGCTCTAGTGTTCCGAAATAGGCGTCTACCTCTGGTATTTCTTCTTCGAGATCATCTTTATATCGTTGAGACAAACAGCCTGTAACGTATAGTTTTTCTATGCCTCCTTCTTTTTTGATATCGGCAAAGTTGAGTATAGTATTGACTGATTCTTCTTTAGCCAAATCTATGAAACCACAGGTATTGACGATGACTACATTGGCATCTTCATCAGCGCTATCATGTACCACATCATAATCATTGGCTCTGAGCTGTGTAATGATGTTTTCGGAGTCTACTAGATTTTTACTACATCCTAGTGTCACTACATTGACCTTATTTTCTTTTAGCGTTCTTGCTTTCATCGGTGGCAAAAATACTTTTATTTTAGCAGAAGCGTTCTTCATTAAACCAATAAACCATGCGACTACTACTATTACTTTTTTTCATATCCATTTCTAGCTTAAGTTTTGCTCAATTTGGAGTGGCCATCAAGTATAATGCTAATGATTTTAAAGAACACAACGATACGTTTAATTCTCTCTTTCCCGACTCCGATGACTTACATGCTACAGGCTTAGCAGTCGGTTTAAATTATTGGTTTAGACTAAAAAATCAAAGAATCGAGTTTTTACCTGAGTTGGAGTTTACCAGCTTTAAGACAAACGAATTTAACCAATTAATATCTGATCCCTCTCCTGACTCTAATATCAGCAGTTACGCTATAGGATTGAATCTTAATACTCAAGTTTACATACTGGACTTTTTAGGAGACTGCGACTGCCCTACCTGGGGTAAAGATGGAGGATTTTTTCAAAAAGGTTTTTTCTTTGCTATCAGTCCAGGAATCTACTACCAATATCATGAGGTAAACACCACAGGTTTTGGATCCGTTGAGCCTAATGAATTAAAAGAAACTACGAATAACATCGTCTACAAACTGGGTCTTGGACTCGGCTTAGATGTAGGGATAACAAAATTACTTACCATCAGTCCATTTCTTAACTATAATTACTTTTTACCTATCAGTAACCAATTTGTATTTAACACTTGCC
>JAHDGW010000078.1:9860-12335 GCA_020631635.1 Saprospiraceae bacterium | reverse complement strand
CATGCTCTCCGTGTTTTTAAAAAAAAGTACAAGCTGCACTTAGAAAAAAACTCTATGCCCGTGTCCGTCTCTACTCTGGCGTATGCTTCTATGGTTTTAGACAAGAGTTATTAGAAAAAAACTCCATGCCCCCTCCATGCTCTCCGTGGTTCAAAAAAAAGTACAAGCTGCACTTAGAAAAAAAACTCTATGCCTCCATGGTTCAAAAAAAATAAGTAATACTTAGAAAACACTCAGTATCCTTACTTGACTCACCTATGGCGGATGCCTCTATTGTTGGAGAAATACTAATTCTGTAGACCTTTTTGTTCTCCATGCTCTCCGTGGTTCAAAAAAAAGTACGAGCTGCATTAAGAAAAAAACTCCATGCCCTCTATGCTCTCTGTGGTTCAAAAAAAGTACAAGCTGCACTTAGAAAAAAAACTCTATGCCCTCCATGCTCTCCATGGTTAAAAAACAATTATTAAAAAACCTTCAATACTAAATCACAAGTACTCATCTTTACAGTATGCAGTATCTTGTATTTGAGCACATATCTAAAGCTTTTGGGGAGAAAGTATTATTTGAAGATTTAAATCTAACCATCAGCAAAGGGCAAAAAATAGCCTTAGTAGCCAAAAATGGATCAGGAAAAACGACCTTGCTTAAGATCCTAGCACAAGAAGATGCCCCTGAAGGAGAGAAAGCGCATATTGAGATTGCCAAAAATATCCAATGCGCTTACCTCAAACAAGAACCAGATTTTCAAGAAGATTGGTCAGTACTAGATGTTGCGCTAGATTCTGATAATGCCAAAATAAAAGCTGTTAAGAATTATGAACAGGCTCTGCTTACTGAGGATAATGAATTGGTCCAAGAGCGCCTAGAAGCCATGGATCAGCTCAATGCATGGGATATAGAATCAAAAGTAAAAGAGACACTCTATAAGCTTAAGATTACTAAACTTGATCAAAAAATCAAAGAGCTGAGCGGTGGACAAAAGAAAAGACTTGCACTAGCTAAGATTATTATTGATGAACCCGATTTTGTAATCTTAGACGAGCCGACTAACCATCTTGATCTGGACATGATCGAGTGGCTAGAGCAATACCTAGAGACTACCAAGATGACTATATTCATGGTAACTCATGATCGGTATTTTTTGGAGCGAGTCTGTAATGAGATCGTTGAGTTGGATAACAATCAACTGTATTACTACCGAGGAACCTATTCTGATTTTCTAGAGAAAAAAGCGCTACGTATGGATAACGAACAAGTCGTCCATGACAAGACGGTTAAGCTTTATAAGAAGGAATTGAATTGGATAAGAAGACAACCCAAGGCAAGAGGCACCAAGGCAAAGTCTAGAGTAGATAAATTTGATACTATTAAATCAGAGGCATTAACAAATATTGATGATGCCACCATGGAGCTCAATATAGAACCCGCAAGATTGGGATCTAAAATCTTAGAGGCACATGCCATTACCAAAGCTTATGATGAGCTCAAAATCGTAGAATCATTTAGTTATAAGTTTAAAAAAGGAGAGCGAGTTGGTATAGCGGGACCTAATGGGGTGGGGAAGACCACATTCGTCAAGCTGCTGACCAAGGAAATTAGAGTAGATGGTGGTAAAGTAGTCATAGGTGATACAGTGGTTTTTGGTCATTATGCGCAGACAGGACTTGATACATCGCAAGACCGCAGAGTGATAGATGTAGTGAGGCAGTATGGAGATTATATCCCACTTGCAAAAGGACGGAAGTTGAGTGCCGAGGCATTATTAGAGCGATTTTTATTCCCGAGGCCACAGCAGCAAGTGTATATATCTCAGCTAAGCGGTGGAGAAAAACGAAGACTACACCTACTGACTGTACTCATTGCTAATCCCAACTTCTTGATACTCGATGAGCCAACCAATGACCTTGATATCGTAAGTCTCAACATTCTAGAAGATTATTTACTGCAATTTCCAGGGTGTATCCTCATTGTATCACATGATCGATATTTTATGGATAAGATTGTTGATCATATGTTTGTTTTGGAAGGTCAAGGTAAAATCAAAGACTTCCCTGGCAACTATACCCAATACAGAGAGCAATACGATCTACCTAAAGTCTCTACGAAAAAGGTAAAAGAACCTGTAAAAGCAGAGACAGTTCCTAATGAACAAGGTCAAGAAAAAAGAAAACTCTCTTATAAGGAGAAGATGCAATTTCAGAATGCAGAAAAGCTCATTTCTCAATTAGAAAAAAGGAAAAAAGAGATCATGGAAGCATTCAATGATACTTCTCTATCCGGTGATCAAATAGAAGCACTAAGCATCGAGCTGGGAGATGTAGGTAATCAACTAGAGGAGCAAGAAATGATTTGGCTAGAGCTTTCAGAGTTTATGTAGAGTAATTGAAGAGCTGTGTAATTCAAAAAAAACTCTGTTGTTGTATTTAAAATAGAAAGGTATTGATTCCGACCAAAGAATCAATACCTTTTCGCTAA
>JAHDGW010000078.1:0-9760 GCA_020631635.1 Saprospiraceae bacterium | reverse complement strand
ACGCTAAACGCTAAACGCTAAACGCTAAACGCTAAACGCTAAACGCTAAACGCTAAACGCTACTTACTATGCTCAGCAAGCAAATCTTCTAGCTCTTCTTCATCACCTGGATTGTATCCATTATGACTATAGATGATTTCTCCGTTTCCATCCAGAACAAAAGTCTGAGGTATCGTTTGGAAATTGAGCGCTCGTTGCAACTCTTGTTTTGTATCCGCTAATACCGTGTATTCCCAGCCCTTAGATGCTACTAAAGCAGGTACCTTAGCAAATCCTCTTCTATCGTCTATCGTGATAGCGAGAAAGTCAACGTCATAATCTTCTTTCCAGTCAGGGTAAATATCAGCGATGGCGTCTAATTCCCGCTTGCAAGGGCTGCACCAGGTTGCCCAAAAACTGACTACTGTAAGTTTTCCTTTACCAACATAATCGGATGTATTTACTGTTTTCCCATTCAGTGTTTGCACATTTACAGACGGAAAAGCACTATTGAATCCGACAAATGATGAAAGAATCAAAATTAATGCAGCGGCATATAGGGCGTTGGATATTTTCATTTTTTACTTTTATATAGTTATTCTTAGTTACAATGTTAATACTTATGTATGGAATATTGCAACAGGACTATAGTTAGTTAACCACATTTTAACCAACTTTAAGATATGTTTGATAATAATTGTTATATCCGTTACATTGCTTTAGGCTTATTTGTATGGATGTCCAGCACCTTAGCGTTACATGCACAGGACAAAGGAGTATTTTCAGGAGGTGTAGAAATGAATATTAACTACTTTCAACGCGATTCTCTCATAGGTGCTGTAGGTACACCACAATATGATTCTACTGATGTCATAGATCATTATGGTGGTGAGCTTTGGGTGACTTTGAATTATCGGATCAAAGGTTGGGAGATCGGAGTACGAGGAGATTTATTTCAAAATAGTAATCTTAGAGATCCCAATGGATCATATTCAGGTATAGGTCTGGGTAGATTATCGGTAAGTAAAAGATGGGATAAGCTAGAACTCTCTCTCGGACATATTTATGATCAGATCGGAAGTGGATTGATCTATAGGGCTTGGGAATCCCGACCACTCTTTATTGATAATGCCTTGGTGGGCGGAGCTATTAAATATGACTTGACGGATTACCTAACGGTACGAGCATTTGCTGGTAAACAGAAATGGATTTTTGGCGTCAATCCTGGTGAGATCAGTGGCGTTGCCTTAGATGGCTTTTTCTCATTTGGTACAGAGTCTCCGCTGACTATTTCGCCTGGTATTGGATTTGTCAATAGACGTAAAGATCAGATAACCGTTGATGAGCTTGTAGATGTAGTACGTAATTATATCGGTGATGAACGTATTGAACTTGGATATAACAATCAGGCCTACAGCTTATACAATACGCTTACGTATAAAAATATAACATGGTACTCCGAGCTTGCGCTTAAAGGGATAGAGACTTTTAGAGATCCTAATGAATTAAAGACGGAAGTTACTGGTGTAAGAACTTTTGGAAAATACGTACGTGAGCGAGGTTCTGTAATCTATAATAGTATAAGTTACGCTAGAAAAGGCTTAGGTATCACCGTAGAAGCCAAGAGAACTGAAAATTTTAATTTTAGGTCAGATCCTACCTTAGGACTCAACTTAGGATTGATCAATTTCATGCCACCCATGAATCGGCAAAATACCTATCGCCTCACTGCGAGGTATAGTCCAGCGACTCAGGACCTTAGTGAGATAGCTTATCAGTTTGATTTATCCTATAAGTTCAATAGAAAGCTATCTGCCAATGTCAATTATTCAAATATCAAGACCTTAGATGGAACTACGCTCTATAGAGAATATTTCACCGAGTGGGTATATAAGCAAAAACGGAAATGGCAACTCTCAGGAGGGCTTCAGATACAGAATTATAATCAGGAAGTTTACGAAGTAAAACCAGAAGTGCCCCTTGTCAAAACGATTACTCCGTTTGCTGAATTTTTATATCGCTTTACGCGAAAAAAATCGCTGCGTATAGAGACTCAGTATATGAATACAGACCAAGATTTTGGTTCGTGGTTCTTTGCTCAACTAGAATTAGGTCTAGCACCTCATTGGATTATTGAATTATCAGGCATGTATAATAGTGATCCAAATGAAAACAGTAGCAGCGTCCCAAGAGACCCTGAGACTAAGGAGGTTCTCAATATACTATATCCAACAGTAGGTGTCACCTATATTCATCATTCCAATAGGTTGAGCTTGCGATACGTTAAGCAAGTTGAAGGAATTGTATGTTCGGGAGGAATATGTAGATTAGAACCCGCGTTTTCTGGAGTAAGAATGAGTTTTTCTTCCACTTTTTAAGAATCATTGAAATATGTATCTCACTATGAAATCTATAATATTTACGACCTTTGCAGTAATACTTATCATATTTTCTAGCTGTCGAGAATATCCCATCGAAATACCATCTCCTAAAGAAATAATCAGTAATAGAGTAGTCCTCATTGAAGAACTTACTGGTGTAAGTTGTCCTAATTGTCCTGCTGGAGCAGAGAAAGTAGAAGCATTGTTATTTGATTATCCAGATAATGTAGTCGCTGTTGCCGTACATGGAAAATTTTTATCAAAACCTTTGGACATCAGCGCATATGATTTCCGAAATCAAGAAGCAGAAGAGCTAGAAGATAGCTTCAAGCCTTGGTTGGGTAAACCTGCTGCTGCTATCAATAGAATACATTTTCCAGACTATGAATTTCAGGCCATTGATGATGTTGATTTATGGAGGACGTATGTCGAGCAAGAGCTTGAAAAAGATAATGAACTAGTATTGGAACTTGCTCAAAACTATAATGAGAGTACGAGAGAATTAGTGATAGATGTCACAGCCATACCTGTGATCAATGAATCAGGTGAATACAGAATAGGAGTCGTGATTACAGAAGGAGATATTGTGGATGCTCAGCTCGATCAGGGTGAGATACTACCTGCATATGTACATAATCATGTTTTTCGTACGATGCTTACTGACATAGAAGGCGATCCATTTACGACTAGTTGGACTCAAAATGAGCCTGTCGAGAAGCAGTTTTCATTTACAGTCCCTACAAGTGAAGACGGACTTTGGAATACAGAACACCTAGAGGTAGTTGCATTTATTTCAAGAGTAGATGGTGATCGAAATGAAGTGATGCAAGCTGCCAAGATAAAGGTAGAAGGGTAATATTCTATAACTCTATTGTAATGAGGTATAAGCTTTAGCTTTAGAATTTAGCAATACTCCTGTTTTTTCAAACTATATTTGGACTTTGTTAAGTGGAAAATCCCGTAAATGAATGTTTCTCTTAATTGGCTACGCCAATATGTAGATATAGACTTGAGCCCTGAGGAAATCAGTGAAATACTGACAACCATTGGACTTGAGGTAGAAGGAATGAAAGAAGTAGAATCCATCAAAGGTGGATTGAGAGGTATAGTGATAGGTCATGTGCTTACCTGCGAGAAACACCCCAACGCAGATAAACTCTCTAAAACTACCGTAGATATTGGAGAAGATGAGCCTTTATCTATTGTTTGTGGAGCCCCAAATGTTGCCGCTGGACAAAAAGTACTTGTGGCCACCGTGGGTACAACACTTTATGCAGCTGATGGTGAACCTTGGAAAATTAAAAAAGGAAAGATACGTGGTGAAGTTTCTCAAGGGATGATATGTGCTGAGGATGAGCTAGGTCTAGGACAAAGCCACGACGGTATAATGATCCTTGATGAAACCGCTGAAGTTGGAGCAGCGGCGAGAACTTATTTCAATATAGAGGATGACATTATCTATGATATCGGTCTTACACCCAATCGATCCGATGCAACCTCACATCTAGGAGTTGCACGAGATATTTTGGCTTATTTAAAAATAAATAAAGCTTCAAAGGCTAAGATCAAAAGTCCTGATACATCAGCTTTCAAAATAGAAAATACAACCAAAAAAATAACGGTTGATGTACTAGATACAGATGCATGTCCGAGATATGCAGGATTTGTGATCGAAGGTATACAGGTCGGCCCATCTCCAGATTGGCTCAGGGCCAGGTTAGAGTCCATCGGAGTCAGAAGCATCAATAATATTGTAGATATTACCAATTATGTTTTACATGAATATGGGCAGCCATTACATGCTTTCGACTATGATAAAATACGTAATCAAAAGATAGTTGTGAGGTGCTTAGAGGCCGATACACCATTTCTATCTTTAGATGAGGTAGAGCGTACTCTCCATCGCGATGATCTCATGATCTGCGATGCAGATGAAAACCCAATGTGCATCGCTGGAGTATTTGGAGGCTTGCAATCAGGAGTGACAAAAGATACCACAAGCATATTTCTTGAGTCAGCACATTTTAATGCTAAATACATTAGAAATACTAGTACAAGGCACTTATTAAGAACAGATGCGGCTAAGATTTTTGAAAAAGGTAGCGATCCAAGTATCTGTGTAGAAGCACTGAAAAGAGCCGCTTCGCTTATCAAAGAGATTACGGGAGCCTATGTATGCTCAGAGCTTATAGATATTTATCCACAAGAGATCAAGCCGCATGTGATACATCTTAATTATAGTGAAGTACAATCACTCATGGGCACTAATATCTCTAAAGATGAGATCCATAATATATTAAGGGCATTGAATATGGAAATATCTCCAGTCGATGCTGATAGTATCAAAGTGGCAGTCCCCACTGACAAATCTGATGTATTAAGATCAGTTGATCTCATTGAAGAAATTCTAAGAATATATGGGTTCAATGAGATTGAAATACCGAGCAAAATTTCGAGTACTTTAAGTGTATCTAATCACCCAACCAAAACTAATTTGAGAACAGAGATTGCCACCACTCTCGCCAATGCAGGATGGCATGAAATGATGAATCTATCTCTGATCGAATCCTCATATTACAAAGGTACCGCCTTGGAGGATCAGATAGTTTTGATAAATAATACCTCCAATGTTCATCTCAACGCTATGCGACCTGAGATGCTAAGGTCTGGATTGTTGTCGATCAAGCATAATCTCAATCGTAATGCAAGATTGCTTCGCTATTTCGAATTTGGTCGTTCGTATATCAAAAGCGAAGAGGACTATATAGAGACCTCTAAACTAACACTCTTCATTGCGGGTGAACCACCTTTAAAAAATTGGAAATCTACCGATAAGCATAACACAGATTTTTATGATCTCAAGCAAGCGGTAGCTCGAGTTTTAGCACGATTCAATATTCTAAAATATCAAGTGTCACAAGCAGACGATGATCGCTATGCTTACGGACTCAATTATCATAGAGGGCCTAAATCTATAGTCACCTTAGGCAAGGTGAGTAGCGAGGTACTGAAAGCAATGGGTATAAAAACAGAAGTATATTTTGCAGAATTTGATGAAACGGCATTATTCAAAGCTCAGAACGATAAACTAAATCTCCAAGAAATCAATAAATTTCCAGGAGCTACAAGAGACTTAGCATTGGTCTTGGATGAGAAGACCCCCTTCAGTGATGTAGAAATGATTGCTAGGAAAGTGGATAAGAAGCTTCTGAAAGATATTAAACTTTTTGACGTATATAAATCAGAAAAACACTTAGGAGTGGGTAAGAAATCCTATGCCATCAATTATAGTTTTGAAAATAAGGAGCGTACCTTAAAAGATAAGGAAATTGATAAAATCATGAATCAATTGATGGCCAAATATGAAGGTGATTTAGGGGCGGTAATAAGAAAATAATTTTTCTGAACGTGATCCCGCCAATATTTCATAACTTTACATTTGAATAATTTTAATATAAATTAGTCTAGCAATATAAAATCTATAATAAAGTTCTGTTTCGAAAAGTCGATAGAGCATACATATATCAAAGTACAACTAATAAAAATAGCTAGTTGTATTGCTTTATTAAGTTTCAGCATCAACTACTGCTCACATATGTGTTAGTAGGTATGTTGACTATTTAATATGAAAAGCAACATTGTTAGGCGTTTTTTGACATATAATAAAAAACGACCATATGGATATGACAATCATAGTCGGTATCGCGGCGCTCATCGTTGGGGTATTGATTGGTTATTTTGTTTTGAATGCGGTGACCAAAAAAGCGGCACAAGCAAAAATCGATGAAGCCAATAAACAGGCGGATCTTACACTCAAAGAAGCTGAAATAGCAGCTAAGCGAAAACTAAACGACGCCGAAAATAAGGCGGATAAAATCACATCTAAGGCAGAGCAAAAAAATGAATCTATCAAACAAAAGAAGATTCAAGAAGCTAAAGAAAAATACGCCAAACTCAGAAGTGATTATCAAGGATACAAGGCAGAGCATAAGGTAGAGATGAAAGAGCGGGAGATGACCGTCGTCGCTATGGAAAAAGAACTCAAGCAAAAGCAAGCTACGTTTCATGATAAAATTGAAGGTATTGAGCACAGGGAGTCAGAAGTAAATGCAATACGTGAAAACCTGGATAAGCAGCTAAAAATTGTTTCCAAGAAAAAGGAAGAACTTGATCTTGCCAATGAAAAACACATCAAGGCTTTAGAAAATGTAGCCAAGCTTTCAGAGGCTGATGCTAAGGAGCAATTGCTACAGGCCATCAGAGCTAAAGCTGAGACGGATGCGTTAGCCATTGAAAAATCTGCCATTCAAGGTGCTAGAGAAAACGCAAATAAAGAAGCGAAGAAGATCATTATACAAAGCATACAAAGGATGTGTGCCGAGTATACCATAGAAAACACCGTATCGGTATTCAATCTAGAATCTGACGATATCAAAGGGCAGATTATCGGTAGAGAAGGACGTAATATACGAGCTTTAGAGGCCGCTACAGGTGCAGAGATTGTGGTAGATGATACTCCGGAGGCAATTATAATTTCAAGTTTCGATCCTATCAGAAGAGAAATCTGTAGACTTTCATTAAAAAGATTGGTAGCAGACGGTAGAATACACCCAGCGAAGATAGAGGAGACGGTTACCAAAGTCAAAAAGCAACTTGAAGAACAGATCAAAGAGATAGGAGAGAGAGCAGTAATCGACCTAGATATTCATGGACTCAATGCATACCTGATACGTATGGTAGGTCGTATGAGATTTAGATCATCGTATGGTCAGAATCTGCTTAAGCACTCTATAGAGACGGCTAATCTCTGTGCTTCTATGGCAAGCGAACTAGGTCTCAGCTCTAAGCAAATCAAAATGGCTAAGAGAGCAGGTCTACTCCACGATATAGGAAAAGTAGCCGAGGAAGATAGCGAACTACCGCATGCATTACTCGGTATGGAGATCTGTAAAAAGAATAATGAGCATGCCGTAATATTGAATGCAGTAGGTGCTCACCACGACGAGATCGAGATGAATAACATCATATCTCCTATCGTACAGGCATGTGATGCAATCTCAGGTGCCCGCCCAGGAGCAAGACGAGAGATACTAGATAGCTACTTGAAGCGTATCGGTGAATTGGAAGAACTAGCCATGGGCTATGAAGGAGTTCAAAAGGCATACGCTTTGCAAGCGGGTAGAGAGTTAAGAGTAATCGTAGAAAGTGATAAGGTATCCGACGCTTTTACCGATGACTTGGCATTTATGATTTCTCAAAAGATTCAAGATGAGATGCAATATCCTGGTCAGGTAAAAGTGACTGTGATTAGAGAAAAAAGAGCGACTGCGACGGCAAGGTAAGTCACTTCTCTTGAAGATATATTAATTAAAGACCTTATAGCTTAACAGCCTATAAGGTCTTTTTCATTATATTACTAGTAGTCAGAACGTTGAGTTATGTTTCGATATAGGATAATATTTAGTATTTCATTTCTCTGGGTGGTAATACTTGCTAATGCTCAAGATAACTATGCTGCTATACTTAAGGAGTTAGGAGTCAGCTCAGTAGAAATAAATTATTTTACCGATACTACACATGTCATTTTTAGGGGCAAAGAGATCCGTTATATCCATGAAAATGGTTTAGTAAGAAGTGGTAATGTACAGACGAAAAAGTCGAATATCAATTTTGAAAATTTTTATAATGATGGCAAACTCATAGAAAAAGTGGAGTATAATCTAGATCTAGAAAGATCTAGAAAAAGTACTTTAACTTATGATAAGAATAATAGGCTCAAAAGCATCAAATGGAGTGATGAAAAAAGAAAGCTAGTAGAAACTAAGATTAGTTATACCCGAAGTGATCAAGTAAAGAGTATCAAGGTCAAAAGCTGGAAGTATTTTTGGAACGTACATTATAGTTATCATAAGAATGGTACGGTTGCAGAAAAGCAGTTTGAGATGAATGGTTCTATGAAAAAATATACCTACAACCCTCAAGGGGAACAGATATCTATTGAAGAAAAAGATGAGCAACGATTTCGCGATGAGGATAAAGAGCGGATGATACTTTACTTGGAGCATCAAATCAGAAAATTTATAAGTCAATTGAAGGCATCAGGTATTACCATTGAATCCATGTTAGATTTAGATATTTACGTGGATTGTCAATATCTAGATAATGGATTGATCAATAAGCAGTATTTAATGAAAGAAGGAAAACTTGCTGGAGTTAAAGTATTTAATTATTCATATTATTGATTAACCTATGTTGCCGTGCTTGCATGAGATATAGATAACGGTAAGTGCCCTGGTAATCAAAAAGGGAATTTCATGATGTTTAGATATTTTATAATAAATCTGTTTCTATTAATTAGCCACGTCTTACTTGGGCAAAACAATGATAGAATTCTCTTAAAATCGCTAGGTGTCGAAAGAGCAAATATCATACATTCTTGCAAGTCTACAGAAAAAGATACCTGTGCTTATATATTTAAGTATTACGACAAGGAGGGAAAACATAAAGGAACCAGAATCTACCCACCTTATGGAGATACAATATTGGTAGAGCGAATATATCAAGAAGATCGTCTACTCAGAGTCATAGAGAAATCAACTAAGTATGGTCTATCAGAGTGCTTGATAGAGTATGATAAAGAAGGCAGAATTACTAGACTTAATAATCATTTTGGATTCAAGAAGGCGAAGAATACTGATATAAAATATAGAAGAAACGGCAGTCTAAAGAAAATTGTCATGACGAGTGGACCGCATCGTATGGTTGTGTTTTACAAATATCATAATAATGGGAATCTTAAAAGCCAACGCATTACGCTTCACAAGTATAGAAAAACGATTGACTACGATAGTCAATCGGGTGAAGTGATAGAGGAAAAATGTAATTATAACTTAGCTGGATTTTACGAAGGTTGGGGCGGCACAGTAAGATCGTTAGAAAGTGACTTAAAAATGTATATGGATGAATTAGAAAGATCTATTGGGAAGTTAAACTATAGCTCAATGAATAGGGGAGATACATTTGTTACATATTTGGAGAATGGTCTCATTGATCAGGTATCATATATTTATGAAGAAGAACTCATCTGGAGGCAGAATTATAGTTACAAGTATTGGTGAATACTTAGCTTCCATAGTAGCTTATATTTCTATCTGCGCATTAATAAATATAATTGATCGATTAACTCTTATGATGTATTGTTTCATTTGATAATTTTCACAATTTGAATATACTTGATTATCATATAGTTAGACTTTTATATTGTTCAAATTCAAGCTAAGTTAATTCTCTTTAAAAATCTTTCAATAAGCCTATAATAGTATCGCTTGAATACATACCTTTGTGCCGATTTTAAACCACTGAAGAGGTAGACTTACATGAATCTAGCAAAGCGGTCTTTA
>JAHDGW010000077.1 GCA_020631635.1 Saprospiraceae bacterium | reverse complement strand
ACTGGGCTGGTGGGTTCTTGTGGAAATGGTTTCCTAATATGCGAGGGCATGAAGGCTACCCTGAACGAGATTATACTCCTCAAGGAAAACTGGCCGAAAAATATATCACCCAGGAGTACTTAAAAAAACTAGATCATGAAAATACTGAAAACCAATAGAGGCCTACAAAATAATCTAAGTAAAGAACGAAATATAAAAAAGAGTATAGGTTTTGTACCCACTATGGGAGCTCTGCATGAAGGTCATATGAGCCTGATCCACGAGGCTCAAAAGGAATGTGATGTGGTAGTGGTCAGTATATTTGTAAACCCAACACAGTTCAACGAAAAATCCGATCTAGAGAAATATCCTCGACCGATCGAACGAGATACCGCTATGCTTAAAGAGCATGGTGTAGATTATCTTTTTTTGCCAAGTACATCTCAGATTTATCCCAAAAACCTTGCCCCTACACCCAAAATCAATCTAGGTCAACTTGCTACGACTATGGAAGGCGAGCACCGCCCTGGGCATTTTGAGGGAGTCATACAGGTGGTTTATCGATTATTGATGATTGTTTCGCCAGATCAGCTGTATATGGGGCAGAAAGATTTTCAGCAATTTACTATCATCCAAGCCATGCTTGATCAAGTAGATCTCAAGGTTGAGCTCAAAGTCTGCCAGATACATAGACAAGAGGATGGCTTGGCTATGAGTAGCAGAAATGCAAGGCTTTCGGCTGCAGCCAAAAAGAAAGCAACTGCAATCTATAATAGCTTAATTTACATCAAAAATAATTTTCACAAAGAACCTATAGAAAAGCTAAAAAGTGAAGCGCTAGAGATACAACAAAAAAGTGGCCTTACACCTGAATATATAGATATAGCCGATGGGCATAGTTTGCAGAGTATCGATAATAAATCAGCCTCCAATTATATAGTAGTATGTACTGCCTCATGGCTAGAAGGTATACGACTCATCGATAATATGATCCTGCGATCATAAAGACTCTTAAAATAGGAACTTTCGTATTGAAATTTTGATTGGATACATCCACAAGAATTATATACCTTTGCAATCCAATGTTACTACAAATACACAAATCAAAAATACATAGAGCCACTGTCACAGAGGCTAACTTAAACTATGTAGGATCAATCACCATAGATGAGGCACTTATGGATGCGGCTAATCTTTATGAAGGAGAGCGGGTCCAAATCGTAAACAATAACAATGGTGAAAGACTAGAGACCTATGTCATCAAAGGCCCTAAAGGCTCGGGTACTATTTGCCTTAATGGAGCAGCCGCCCGTAAGGTAGAAGTCGGTGATGTAGTCATCATCATATCTTACGGCCTGATGACACCCGAAGAAGCTAAAACTTATAAGGCAGTGACCGTATTTCCAAATGAGAAAAACCAACTCAGCTAAATTCCAAGAATGCTGAAGAATATCTTAAAGTTTTTTTTATTCCTCAGCGTTGGGCTTATCATTCTTGTTTTAGTATACAATAATAATCAAAATAGTTACGAAGCAGAATGCATGCTAAAAGGCATTGCACTAGAAGATTGTAGCTTGCTCGACAAAGTGATATCGGACTTTAGGGGCGTAGCCTATAAATGGATTATACTCGTTGCTGTACTCTTTATGCTAAGCAATATATTCAGAGCATTTCGCTGGGATATGTTGCTGCAATCATTAGGCTATAAAACAAGTATATTGAATCTTTTTGGCACTGTCATGCTTGGCTATTTTGCTAATCTCGGAATACCGCGATCTGGTGAGGTAATAAGGGCAGCTACACTTGCCAAATACGAGGATATTCCCGTAGAAAAAGTAATGGGCACAATCGTAGTGGATAGGATCATGGATGTCTTAAGCCTGCTCATCGTCATCATCATTGCTATATTGTGTTCGGGAAATCTAATCATAGATTACTTGAGCTATAATGCAGAATTTGCGTTAATAGATTTTTTCTATCATCCTCTATTTTGGAGTGTAATAGTAGTCGGCTTGATACTGATGGTTGCTATATATAAGTACTGGGATAGGCTTACGGCAAGTGCATTAGGGCAAAAATTTGCTCACATATTATCTGGTTTTTACGACGGAATATTAAGTGTAAAAAAGGTCACTCATGTGGGCATGTTCGTTTTATACTCCATTGGAATATGGCTATGTTATTATTTGATGACATATCTGTGCTTTTTCTCATACGAACCCACATCACATCTAGGCCCTGTAGAAGGCCTTATTGTGTTTGTTTTCGGTACATTTGGCATGGTCATACCAGCGCCAGGTGGTATGGGTAGCTACCAGTTTCTAGTCAATGAAAGTCTCAATTTATTTGGAATAAATCCTTCTGACGGATTTTCCTTTGCTAATATCATATTCTTTTCCATATCGATCCTTTGCAATGTAATATTCGGTATCATATGTCTTATCATTTTACCTATCTATAATAGGCGAAAATCGAAGAAATGACGGTATATAAAAATATAGCTGAAGCCACTGAGAACATACAAAAATGGAAAAAAGAGCAAGAAATAATCGTTTTTACTAACGGATGCTTTGACCTGCTTCATCTAGGACACATCGATTATCTCACCAAGGCTAAAGCCTTGGGAAGTAAGCTAATCGTAGGACTCAACTCAGACACCTCTGTAAAAAGACTGAAAGGATCACTGCGACCTATCAATGACCAACTGACGAGAAGTACCTTTTTAGCTTGTCTTCGTATGGTAGACATGGTCATTATTTTTGAGGAAGACGACCCCCTCAAGCTTATCTTACGTATACAACCTGATATCCTAGTCAAGGGAGGAGACTATACTATAGATACCATCATAGGTGCCAAAGAGGTGCAAGAAAATGGAGGTCTGGTAACTACAATACCATTTCTAGAAGGTTATTCTTCGACCGAATTGATCAAAAAAATACGTAATCGTTATGAATAAAACTTACGTTTCTGATTTGTTACAATACCTAGACTCTGTGGCTCCCTTTAGACTACAAGAGTCCTATGATAACTCCGGATTACTTACGGGATCTACCCGTAATGAAATAACGGGAGTGATGACCTCATTAGACATGACCGAAGAGGTAATAGACGAAGCTATTGAACTAAATTGTAATGTAGTAGTAGCCCACCACCCAATCATATTTACAGGACTAAAACAAGTCACTGGTAAAACTTATGTTGAAAGAATAGTGATCAAGGCAATCAAAAATGATATCAACCTCATCGCCATACATACAAACCTTGACAACGTACTACAATCAGGAGTAAACGAAAGAATTGCCAAACAGCTCGGACTTGAAGAATTGACCATATTATCGCCTAAACTTGGTGAAAATATCGGTATCGGAGCCGGTATCATCGGCAACATACCTGAGGCACTCGATACCGAGCAATTACTTAAACTTATCAAGACTAAATTGCAGTGTTCTGCTATAAAATATACTCACTCATACCACGACAAATATATGAGGATAGCAATATGCGGTGGCTCAGGATCGTTTTTGTTAGACTCAGCAAAACATCAAAAAGCCGATTGCTTTATCACGAGCGATTTTAAATATCACGAGTTTTTTGATGCTGAAAATGAGATAATGATTTGTGATATTGGACACTATGAAACAGAACAATTTACCGCAAATTTATTACAAGAATTAATACAAGAGAAATTTAGTACCTTTGCAGCCCATTGTACTAAAGCGATTACTAATCCAGTAAATTATTATTTCTGATATGGCAACTAAAGAACAAACTGTTGAAGAAAAATTAAAAGCATTATTCAAGCTACAGACTATAGATTCTAAACTTGATGAAATCGAAATACTTAAAGGAGAGCTCCCAATAGAAGTAAAAGATCTAGAGGATGATCTCGCCGGACTTGAAACCAGAATAGGTCGACTACGTGGAAATGTAGAAGATATAGATCATGAAATCGCAAAGCACAATGCGAACATAAAAGAAGCAGAAATGCTCATCGAGAGATATGAAAAACAGCTCGATAATGTCAAGAATAATAGAGAGTATGATGCGCTTACCAAAGAGATAGAACTTCAAAAACTGGAGATCCAACTTTCTCAGAAGAAAATTGGTGATCAAGAAGCTCAGAAAGAGATAAAAGGTGGAGCCTTAGGAGCATCTGAAACCAAATTTGAAACTAGACAAAAAGAGCTAGAAGTAAAAAAGGTAGAACTGGACAAAATTATAGAAAAGACTACCAAGGAAGAAAACAAGCTTAAAAAGAGCTCCGAGAATGCTGCTAAAAAAATCGATGATAGGTTATTAAAAGCCTACAGAAAGATAAGAGGAGCCTATAGAAACGGACTTGCAGTAGTCACTGTGGAAAGAGATGCATGTGGTGGTTGCTTCAACCGAGTACCACCTCAGACGGTAATTGAAATAAGCCTCAAAAAGAACGTGATCGCTTGTGAGCAGTGTGGTAGAGTTCTCATAGATGACATCATAGCTGGTAAAAAAGTAGCAGCGGAAGCGTAAAGATTACGATATTAAAGAATATTTAAAGCCCGGTAGCATATTGTTTGCTACTGGGCTTTTTCGTTAAATTCACATATGGTAAATTGCATAAGGCAAGCCCTTATTATCCTGATTACATCTTTACTAGTGTTATCAAGTGATAAACTTGAAGCTCAATACTATTTTGAAGACTCTGCTAATATCAGAAAAGCATATGTCGCAGCTACAAGTTTAAAATTTGAAGAGGCTGATTCCATTATTCAGCTTATAAAAATCGAAGAACCCAACAATCTACTAGTAGTCCATATAGAAAACTATATCGACTTCTTTTCTTTATTTATCTCAGAGGACAAGCAAGAATTTGACAGATTAATAAAAAATAAGTCCAAACGACTAGATTACATAACGGAATATGGTGATCAAAGCTCGCCCTACTATCTATTTGTACAAGCTGAGATAGAACTGCAATGGGCCGTAGTGAGAGCTAAGTTTAAACAACTTTTTAAAGCGGGGAGTGGAAGTTATACGGCTTATAAGCTATTGAAAAAAAATGTAGAGCTCCATCCAGATTTCGTGGCAAATAAGAAAAGTCTAAGTGCCATACATGCTCTTGCCAAGACGGTCCCAGGCATCGTAAAGATGCTATTTGGTATCGAGGGATCACTAGAACAAAGCATCAAAGAAATCGAAGAGGTCATTAGTCACTCAGAAAATAATGATTTTCTCTATCGAGAGGAGGCAATTGCCGTATATGTGTACATTCAGTTTTACCAAAATAACCAAAAAGCTAAAGCCTATAATTATCTCATCAACAGCGAATTAGATCCTAGCACGAACCCTCTAGCATGCTTTCTAGTAGCTACTATGGCCCAGAAAATGAATGATAATGAAAGAGCACTAAAAACTCTGCTATCCCGACCTAAAGGAAAGCAATATGCTGCATTTCATTATCTGGACTTTATGGAAGGTAAATCATGGCTATATAAGTTGGATAACAGGGCTAAAGAACCGATACTACGATTTATCAAAAACTTCAAAGGCCGTCATTATATCAAGGAGGCTTATCAAAAACTGGCATGGTACGAGCTAGCGATACAAGAAAACTACCCCATGTATAGATACTATATGGAAGAAGTAGAAAAGTACGGCTATGACCTTATCGATGAAGATAAGCAAGCACTCAAAGAGTCTAAAAAAGAAAAGAAACCTAATGTAATCTTGCTAAGAGCACGATTACTATACGATGGAGGTTATTTACAAAAGGCATATGCCCTTCTGATCAAAAATGCATATCAATTTTCGACCAAGTCAGACTTATCCGTCGAGTACTATTACAGACTAGGACGAATTTCTCATGCGCTAAAAAGTCCTTATGATGCCTTATCCTATTACGGAAAGAGTCTTTTACTAGGAGAGAAATCTAAGGAATACTACCCCTGTAGTTCGGCACTCCAGATGGGCTATATATATGAGACAGAAGGTTTGATAAAAGAAGCAAGAAATAGTTATCAAAAGTGCCTAAGACTAAAGCCAACAGACTATGCCAATAGTTTACATCAAAAAGCAAAGAGTGGACTTCAGAGGCTATCAGAAAAAAAAGAGGACTGAAAGTCCTCTTTTAAAAAACGACAAGATAATACTTGTCTATTGTAAAAGGTGTTTATGCTTTTTTTATAACTAGCATTAAAAAGATAGAAAGATTTTCTAAAACGGAAAAATTACATCACCAGAATCACATCTTTACCTAACAACACATACAATGTGACTCAATTGTGATATATTTGAGATATGTCAAAGAATTACTTTCATTATAATCTTAAAAAACTACGTCGAGATATTGGACTTTCTCAAGAAGATCTGAGCCATAAACTAGGTGTGGGACGGACAAGATTAAGTAGAATAGAAAATTATAAAGAGCGATTATCGGCAAAGCAAGTTGAGAACCTTAAATCAAGCTTTGCAAACTATGAAGATTATAGAATCATAGAATTTGAGGAAGAAAGCACTGAAAACATCTTACAAATTCAAGATCTCAAAAAACAGATTCAAACACTGAAGGACATTCTTGCACTTAAAGATGAGATTATACAGTCCAAAAATGATCAAATCGATTTATTAAAAAAGCCATCGGGATCTCTATACTCTAGAGGCGAAACACCTATATCATATTCAACCCTCAAGCCAAGTGGTAAATTTGTCAACTGGAATTCTGTAGATATTCCATCTGATAAATATTTTGAAATAGTACCTGGAATCTATGACCGAGTTATACATGCCAAAGATCATTTCATACATGAGTGGGAGGTCATATTTAAAAAGGCCCTGAGTGATATCGATTTCAATAAATATAAAGTAATTCTAAATCACTCCAAGAAAGGATCTATTTTTAAAATGCACTATCACGTCGAACCAGAAACGCTGATCTGCGTAAGCGGTAGCTTTCACGAAGAACTTACAAATAAGACCATCCAAGAAGGCGAGTTTATCGAGTTTGCCAGCATGCAACCTCATGAGGTCACCACTTTAGAACAGTCTTATTTGATCATTATGATTGAAAAGAGAAATTGAATTACTCCTCAGTTATTATCCCATTAGTCTGAAATCCAATCGGGTTGAAGCTTTCTTTCTTTTTATTATCATCATCATAGTCTTCCCATTCTGTGATTTCCTTCATCAACGTATCCACATGACGGATCATGAAGCCCTCCTTTATTTCATCAGGACGTAATATTTCTACCATTTTGGGCGGCTTAGCCTCGCCATAGCCCTCTATACTAGGATTGAGGGTCATGACCATGATCTTGCCATTGAATAATTGTTGATAGATAAGGGCACCATTACTCTTGATCATGACTCTTTTTACGCCACTATCTTCTATATGTTCTGCAAGACCCGAACTTGATCTTCCGAGATCAAGGACTACAGCCTCTAGATTTTCAATATTATCTCTTACTTCAATCTTTGCATTGAGTCCAGTACCTTCATTGATGGTTTTTAGGGTATTTTCTATCATATCCTTTAAAGACTCATCCCAGATTTTTCGATATTCTAATGTGTTTTTTAATATCTTTTTATATCCTTCTACTTTTGAAGGAAGGCTACCTAAATCCATATAATTTTTACTTTTTTCTGATTATACTTTCTTGCTGGTCTATTGATTCATCATGTACAGCTTTAATGAATTTACTAATAAATCCTTCACTTAGCTTAGTAGAAGCCGCTTTCTCTTGGTATTTTTCTAGAATTGCATTCCATCTATCACTCTGGAGAATAGTCATATTATTATCTTTCTTGTACTCCCCTATCTCTCTCGCAATACTCATACGACTACTCAGTATATTGATCAATTCGTCATCTACATGATCAATTTGAGATCTCAATTGAGCGAGCTTATCTTCATCAGGAATATTATCTGGATTGTATTCTCTCAGTTCCATATCTGTGATCATCTTACCCAAAACCTCCGGTGTGATTTGTTGCTTAGCATCACTCCAAGCATTATCAGGGTCGATATGTGACTCTATCATCAATCCATCAAAATTGAGATCCATCGCTTTTTGCGAGACTTCTTGCAATATATCACGGCGACCGCAGATATGACTTGGATCACATATCATAGGTATCTCTGGCATGAGACGTTTAAAATCAATAGGAATTTGCCATTGAGGACGATTTCTATAAACTTTTTCCCCGAGATTAGAAAAACCTCTATGTATAGCGCCTATCTCTTTCAATCCTGCTTTTTGCAGTCTTTCTACGCCTCCCATCCATAAGGCAAGATCTGGGTTTATCGGGTTTTTTACCATTATTGGGATATCCACTCCTTTGAGGGCATCTGCAATCTCCTGTACAGCAAACGGATTTACTGTAGTCCTTGCTCCTATCCAAAGTATGTCTATTCCAAACTCAAGACAAAGCTCTACATGTGATGCCTTAGCAACCTCTACGGTCACTGGTAGACCCAATAAGTCTTTTACCTTTTTCATCCAAGGAAGCCCCTTGGCCCCTACACCTTCAAATGAATTGGGCCTGGTACGAGGCTTCCATATACCTGCTCTAAAAATATTTACTTTACCAGTACGAAATAATCGAGTACAAGACTGGATGACCTGCTCTTCTGTCTCTGCACTACAGGGTCCTGCAATTACGATTGGCTTCTTATCTTTTGATATCCATGACTGATCCATATACTTATATTTTATCCTTTTTTTAAAATTCTTTTTATACTATTTGCTTCTTCCATAAGAGCAACCGAGGCATTTCGATTATCCTTATCTAAAGCTGATTTAAATTCTTGTAATCTATCAATGTATTGACCTAGTGCCTTTGATAGATGATCTTTATTTTTGGAAAATATAGGAGCCCATGTCTGTGGGCTACTCTTTGCCAATCTAACTGTACTAGCAAATCCAGTACTTGCTAAATTAAAAATTTGATCTTCATCTTTTTCTATATCCAATACAGTCAAACTCAATGTAAAACTACTTATATGTGACAAATGACTTACGTAAGCTAGATGCCTATCATGGGCATCCGCGGTCATATAATCATTGACCATCCCTAAACTAGAGAATACTCGCTTGACCAAGTCGATTGCTTCCTTGGATGAACGCTCCATCTCGCATATGATGTTTTTCTTACCATTATACAATCCTTCTAGAGCTGCACTGGGACCGCTAAACTCAGTACCCGCCAAGGGGTGAGATGCTACATATCTCTCTCGATTAGGATGATTTTTGACAGCGGTGCAAATATTTGCTTTGGTAGAACCTACATCCGTCACTACAGTACGGTCCGATATATTGTCTAAAATCGAAGGCAATAGTTGCTCGATCCCGTCTACAGGAATAGCAAGCACTATCAGGTCAGCATCTCTTACTACTTCATCTAACTGCATAATCTCATGTACCAATCCTAATCGAATAGCCTCATCGCAATGCTGAGGATTTTGATCTACGCCTATGACCTTTACATTGAGTTGCCTCACCAATCCTAGACCGATAGATCCACCGATAAGGCCTAAACCCACTATCCCAATTTTCATATCATAGTGGTTTTGATTCTTTGCAATGCTTCTTCCAACCGCTCTGCATTAGTACATAATGAGATTCTCAAATAATTGTCCCCGTTAGACCCGAATATTGAACCAGGAGTAATAAATACCTTCGATTTTTCTAAAATCTTGTCACTTTCTGCAAAAGCGCTTTGATGATCTTGGAGCCTCCCCCATACAAAAAGTCCCGCCGTATTTAATTGATAGTTTATACCTAAGTAATCAAAAATGCTACAAGCAATTTCTTTTCTTTTGTGATACACCTCATTTAGATTCTGAAACCAATCGTCACCTACCTCTAGAGCAGTGGCAGCGGCAACCTGCATAGGCTTGAACATACCTGAGTCCATATTACTCTTAAATTTGATCACGTCAGCTATTATATGATGCGCCCCCACTAGAGCACCCACTCTCCAGCCTGCCATATTATAGCATTTGCTTAGCGACACTAATTCTATTGCAGTATCAAATGATCCTTCTATCTGATGTATGCTATGTATCTCATCATTGAGTATAAAAGCATAAGGATTATCGTGACATATAAGTATCTGGTGCTTACGACCAAAATCTATTAAGCCCTGAAATAATGCACGATTTCCCTTTGCACCAGTGGGCATATGTGGATAATTAACCCACATAATTTTGACTTTTGACAGGTCATGTTGGTTTTCTATTTCTTCATAATTTGGGTGCCATCCAGATTCTTCTTTAAGATTGTAATTTACAATTTCTGCACCCGCAATCTCTGCTGTAGCAGCATACGCTGGATACCCTGGATTCGGTATCAATACCTGATCTCCGGCCTCTAGATATGCCATCGATATATGCATTATGCCTTCTTTAGATCCAATCAGCGGCAATACATTATTTTCAGCATCTATCTCTACTTTGAAGTGCTTTTTATACCACTTGGCAAACGCTACTCTGAGCAAAGGCAATCCGTAATATGATTGATAACCATGTACGTCCTTCGACGTAGATGACTGTCTCAGTGCCTCTACTACCTGCGGTGGAGGAGGTAAATCTGGACTACCAATTCCTAGATTGATAACATCACATCCAGCGGCATTCATCTTACGTATATCTGCCAATTTTTTGGCAAAGTAATAGGTCTTTACTTCAGAAATTCTATTTGCAATTTGGATACTCATGCGCTCTTCTTTTTCATAAACCTTAGGTATTCTGTATCTGTGTTAGGGTCTCTCACTTCACCATTAACTATAAATCCGCATTTCTCTAATACCCTTTTCGATCCAAAATTTTCCTTAGTTGTGATGGCAAGTATAATATCAAAATTTAGAACTCTCATACCATACTCTAATATAGCCCGAGCTACTTCTGTCACTATTCCCTTGCCTTCGTGAGTAGGCAGTATACCAAAACCAAGGTCTGGATGCCGCAGGTAAGGCCGCTTGATGTATCCTATCAGCCCTATCGCTTGATTTGTAGATTTTTGCACTATTACATACATTCCGTATCCTAACTCTCGGTATGATGATATCATCATACTCTCTATATATCTAGTGGCATCTAAAATTGTGTTTATACCTTTATCACCTATATGTTTTAACCAAGATTTTGTATTGAGTATATCGTAGATAAAATACTTATCTGAGCTTACTGCATTTCGTACATAGTGGTACTTAGTTTCGATGATATATGTATCCAGTTTGATCATGCTATTTGAAAATCATCCCTTTTGTATACGCCTAGAACCTTGGACTCTGTCGATAAATTGAATAATTGACCTATAAAATTTTGAAATTGACTGTACTCCTCAAATTCTACATCCATATGAAAAAAGTATTCCCTCAGCTTACCCATCACTGGAAAAGATTGAAGCTTACTAAGATTTAGGTTGAGGTCTTGGATACATTGTAATACCTTTAGTAATTGCCCTTTTTTATCTGGTATTTTTATATAAACAGAGGCCTTATCCACCTCTGACTCATTAACTAACTCTCGCTCGCGATGTAAAATGAAAAATCGAGTATAATTAAGTTTATTCGTCTCTATACTTTCATTTAATATGTGTAACCCGTATAGTTTTGCTGCGTTTTTACTTGCGATACAGGCCTGACTACCATCTTGAAGTTCACTGATATGCAAAGCACTCAAAGCGGTATCTTCAGATTCTATCAGTTTTGTGTTTATGTACTCACTCTTCAAAAAACTTATACATTGACTTAAGGCCATTGGATGCGAACTTATTGTTTGGATATGTTTCTTGTCAACACCAGGTAGAGCCATCAAGTTAAGTTCTATACGGTGATATATCTCCCCACTGATCCAAAATCCATACTCTCTTAAAATTCTATAATTCTGCAGTATGGTGCCCGCGATGGAGTTTTCAATCGCCATGATAGCGTAATCTGCCTTATGCTCCGAAAGTGTATCCGCTAGGATCCCAAAACTATCAGCAGGGATCAATTCTATAGAAGCATCGCCAAAATATCTATAGGCAGCTTCGCCGTGAAAACACCCTGGATAGCCCTGTATGACAATACGATTACTCAATACCTAAATCTGTTAAATAAAAAAGGAGCCCAAAATGAATTGGACTCCTTTTCTATATATTTTCATACTATATATTAGCAGTCCGATTTCTTTCTAAAGAAATAGCTAAAACCAAAATAGTATGTATTAAAATTTCTCATTACTTCCCAAACATAATGTATTTCTGACTAATAATACAAGTGTTGTTTAATAATTCCTGAGTTCTACATTATAATTACTCTACCCTTAATCATAATGTTTACTAAGATCACCATTGTGCAAATTGAAAATAATTGTTGTGCAAATTGAAAATAATTGTTGTGCAAATT
>JAHDGW010000076.1 GCA_020631635.1 Saprospiraceae bacterium | reverse complement strand
AAAGTAAGATAGCGTCATGGCAAGATCAATAAAAAAAGGCCCTTATATAGCTCATCATCTTCTTAAGAAGATTCAGAAAGCTCAAGATTCTGGTAAAAAATCAGTGATTAAGACTTGGTCAAGGTCATCGATGATAATACCAGGTATGGTCGGTATGACTATAGCTGTTCATAATGGTAAAACGTTCGTACCAGTTTTTGTTACAGAAAATATGGTAGGACATAAGCTAGGAGAATTTTCTCCGACTAGAACATTTAAGGGACACTCTGGAAACAGAAAGTAATAATCTAATAAAAGCATTGAAATGGAAGCAGTAGCAAAACTAAAAAATGTACCTATGTCAGCTCGAAAGATGAGGTTACAGGCTGATGTGGTTCGTGGCAAAGGTGTGGACGAGGCTCTTAATATACTTAAGTTTTCTAAGAGAGAGGGTGCTATTTGGTTAGAGAAGTTATTGTTGTCAGCGATAGCAAATTGGGAAAATAAGAATGATCTTGCATTTAGTGCTGACGATCATGATCTATATATTAAGACTTTATTCGTAGATAGTGGTTCAAGTTTGAAAAGATTTAGACCAGCACCTCACGGTAGAGCACATAGAATCCGTAAGAGATTCAATCATGTAACATTAATCGTAGAAAATAAAATAGCTATCGAAAGTGACCAATTAGAGGTTGCTCAAGAAGCATAATAATATTCTTAGCATGGGTCAAAAGACAAATCCAATAGGTAATAGATTAGGTATCATTAGAGGTTGGGAATCCAATTGGTATGGTGGTAAAGATTTAGCTAGAAAGGTAGTTCAGGATGAAAAGATCAGGGAGTACCTTCATGCAAGAGTAAATAAGGGCGGTATAGCTCGTATTATTATTGAGCGAACGCTTAAGAGAATAACGGTTACTATTCATACATCTCGTCCTGGTATTATTATCGGTAAGGGAGGATCTGAAGTTGATCGGATAAGAGAGGAGCTAAAGAAGTTGACTAGTCAGGATGTTCAGATTAATATTATAGAGATCAGAAAGCCTGAAATGGATGCTGCTATAGTCGCTGAGACTATTACTAAGCAAATTGAGGCTCGTATGAATTACAGACGAGTGATTAAGATGGCTATCCAGAACTCCATGAGAGCTGGTGCCGAAGGTATTAAAGTGAGAATCAGTGGTAGGCTGAATGGTGCTGAGATGGCACGATCAGAGGAGTATAAAGATGGTCGTACGCCTTTACATACTTTTAGAGCCGATATAGACTATTCTTTAAAGGAAGCTCTTACAGTTTATGGAAAAATTGGAGTTAAAGTATGGATCTGTAAAGGGGAAGTACTAGGAAAGAGAGATTTATCGCCGAATGTTGGTGTTGATCAAAAGAGATCAGGAAAAAAGCGTAGAAGATAATTCAATAAGATATTTTGATTACCTTTGCGGCGCTTTAAGGCTAAGGTAGTTTTATAATAAAGAATGTAATCATGTTACAACCGAAAAGAACTAAATACAGAAAAATGCAAAAGGGTAGGATCAAGGGTCTTGCTCAGCGTGGAAGTACAATTGCTTTTGGGTCTTTTGGTCTTAAGACTATGGATGCGGGGAGAATCACGAACCGCCAGATTGAGGCTGCGAGGATAGCGATGACTCGTTATATGAAGAGAGAAGGTAAGGTGTGGATTAGAATATTTCCAGACAAGCCGATAACTAGCAAGCCTGCAGAGGTGAGGATGGGTAAGGGTAAGGGTGCTCTAGACCATTGGGTAGCTATCATTAAGCCTGGTCGTATTTTGTTTGAGATGGACGGTGTTCCAGCTGATGTTGCCCGTGAGGCGTTAAGATTAGCGGCACAAAAATTACCAGTTCAGACGAAAACAGTAGTAAGAAGAGATTACGTAGAACAATAGATATCAATACTATGGCATCAAAGAAATTTATAGAGTTACAGGAATTTTCTGACGCTGATTTAGCGAATGAATTAAATGAGACTGTAGTACAATATCAAAAGTTGAAGTTTGATCATACCCTCAAGGGGTTAGACAATCCTTTAACTTTAAAGGATGTACGTCGAGATATAGCTAGGTTAAAAACTGAGGTACGACGTAGAGAAGTTGCGGCAATGAGTGCAGATGATCTTTCTGGAAGATCAAAAATTAGATTTAGAAGAAGAAAAAAGTAATATAGGATGTCCACTGAAAATAAATCATTGAAAAAATCAAGAATTGGTATAGTGACTAGTTCTAAAATGGATAAAACCATTACGGTTTCGGTTGAAAGAAGGCTGAGACACCCTATCTACGGTAAGTTTGTAAAGAAAACTAAGAAGTTTACTGCTCACGATGAGAAGAATGAGTGTAACGAAGGTGATACGGTTAAAATAGTTGAATCTCGTCCTTTAAGTAAAAGAAAGAGATGGAGATTAACTGAAATTATTGAAAGAGCTAAGTAATTCAATTACATTATAATTAAGAGTAATGATACAGCAGGAATCAAGATTAAGAGTTGCGGATAACAGCGGTGCCAAAGAGGTGCTTTGTATAAAAGTCCTTGGAGGATCTAAGAGAAGATATGCTTCAGTAGGTGATACCATTGTTGTCACCGTAAAGGATACTTCTCCAGGTGGTATCAAAAAAGGTACTGTTTCTAAAGCTGTAATTGTACGTACTAAGAAGGAAATTCGTCGTAAGGATGGTTCTTATATAAGGTTTGATGATAATGCCGTGGTATTGCTTAGTGCTTCAGAGGAGCCTAGAGGAACTCGTATTTTCGGGCCTGTAGCAAGGGAGCTACGAGAAAAGGATTACATGAGAATTGTGTCATTAGCCCCTGAGGTTTTATAAATTATTAAAGTCTAGTATAATGGCTACAAAAAGATTTGCACCTAAAGTTAATTTTAAGAAGGGAGATAAGGTAAAAGTTATTTCTGGTTCTTATAAGGGTACGGAAGGTACTATTTTGCAGGTTTTAGCTGCTAAAGAAAGAGTGATTGTAGAAGGTGTTAATGTTGCAAAAAAGCATACAAAGCCTACGAACGATAATCCAGGTGGTATAAACGAAATTAATAATCCTATTCACATGAGTAATGTCATGTTGGTGGACCCAAAGTCTGGTGAAACAACAAGAATAGGTAGAAGAAAAGAAGACGGTAAAAACGTCAGATTTGCTAAGAAATCAGGACAAACGATTAAGTAATGAGTTACACGGCAAGATTAAGAGATAAGTACCTAGAAAAGATTGTTCCTGAATTAATGGAACAATTTGGATATAAGAGTATCATGCAGGTGCCTAGATTGATAAAAATTAGTATTAATCAAGGTGTTGGTGGTGCAACCCAGGATAAAAAGCTTGTGGATAATGCCCTTAAGGAGGTATCAACTATTGCAGGTCAAAAAGCTGTTCCAACTAAAGCAAGAAAATCTATATCTAACTTTAAGTTGAGAGAAGGTATGACCATTGGTGCAAGAGTAACGTTACGCCATAATAGAATGTACGAGTTTTTGGATCGTTTTATTAGTGTAGCCTTACCTAGGGTACGTGATTTTAGAGGTATTAATGATAAAAGTTTTGATGGTAGGGGTAATTATACCGTTGGTATTAAGGAACAAATTATCTTTCCTGAAATTAATATCGATAAGGTTAGTAAGATTACTGGTATGGATATATCATTCGTAACTACTGCCAAAACCGATGCAGAAGCATTAGCTTTATTGAAGGCTCTAGGGCTACCATTCAAAAATCAGAGAAACTAATAGTATGGCTAAGAAATCTATTATAGCAAGAGAGGCAAAAAGAGAACGTTTAGTGAAAAAGTATGCTGATTTACGTGCAAAGCTTAAAGCTGAAGGTGATTGGGACGCTTTAGATAAGTTACCTAAAAATAGTTCATCTGTACGTTTACATAACAGATGTCAGTTAACCGGACGTCCAAAGGGATACATGAGAAGATTTGGTATCAATAGGGTAACGTTTAGAAAAATGGCTTTAGAAGGTAAAATTCCTGGTGTCACCAAAGCAAGTTGGTAGAACATAGGTATTAAATAAAAGTAGAGATGGCACTTACAGATCCAATAGCAGATTATTTAACTCGTATAAGAAATGCCCAGCAAGCTGGACATAGAGTTGTAGAGATACCTTCATCCAAGATGAAGAAAAGTATAACCGAGATTCTTTATGATAATGGTTTTATACTAAAATATAAATTTGATGATGACGCTGGTAAGCAGGGTATTATAAGCATTGCTTTGAAATACAATCCTGATACAAAAGTACCGGTCATACGCAAGTTGGGAAGAATAAGTACTCCTGGTCTAAGGAAGTATGTTGGTTCAGATGAAATACCGCGTATCATCAACGGTTTAGGAATAGCTATTGTTAGTACATCTCAGGGTGTAATGACTGGTAAAAAGGCGAAGGCCGCAAATGTAGGTGGTGAAGTAGTTTGCTACGTTTATTAAAATCTTATCATAGTAAATTATGTCTAGAATAGGAAAAGCTCCGATAGAAGTGCCAGCTGGCGTAACATTAGATGTCTCTAAGTCAAATGTCGTTACCGTCAAAGGTCCCAAAGGACAGTTGGTACAACAGTTTGATCAGGATTTGGATATTAGTGTAGCGGATGGTACAATTGAGGTTAATCGTCCAACGGATCAAAAACGCCATAGGTCACTACATGGATTGACCAGAGCTCTGATGAGTAATATGGTCGTTGGTGTAAGTGAGGGATTTACGAAGACACTGGAGTTAGTAGGAGTAGGTTATAGATGTGCAAACACTGGAAATCTACTTGAACTTACTTTAGGATATTCTCACCCAATATACTTTTACGTACCTGATGATGTTAAAGTGACCTCTAAAATGGAAAAGGGAAGTCCTCCAACAATCGTATTAGAGAGTATCGACAAACAATTGATTGGTCAGGTAGCTGCCAAGATAAGAGCCTTTAGAAAAATAGAGCCTTACAAAGGAAAAGGTGTAAGATTCAAGGGTGAAGTGATTAGAAGAAAAGCAGGTAAAACAGCTGCTAAGTAATAATTAAGGAAAAGCTTCTTATAATGAAAAGTAAAAGAGCACAGCGTATAAAGGCGAAGATGAGAATCCGTACCAAAATAAATGGTACTCAATCCATTCCTAGGCTTTCTGTATTTAGAAGTAACAAACAAATATATTGTCAATTAATTGATGATTCTGCAGGATATACTCTTGCAAGTGCTTCTTCTCAAGAAGTTGATGCATCAGGTCCTAAATCTGATGTAGCTAAAAGAGTGGGTACTCTACTCGCTGATAAAGCGAAGTCAAAGAACATTGAGAGTGTTGTATTTGATAGAAGCGGTTATCCTTATCATGGACGTGTTAAATCTTTAGCCGATGGAGCTAGGGAGGGAGGTCTTAAATTTTAAATAGCAGAAAGATGGCAGATAATAGAAGAATCAAACCTACTGAGTCAGATCTAAAAGAAAAATTAGTAAATCTAAATAGGGTTACTAAAGTAAATAAAGGTGGTCGTACGTTTAGCTTTTCAGCTTTAGTAGTAGTTGGTGATGGTAATGGTACTGTTGGTCATGGTCTTGGAAAAGCCAGAGATGTTTCAGAGTCAATTGCAAAAGCCGTTGACGATGCTAAAAAGAATTTAGTAAAGTTTCCAATGAACAAAGGAACTATACCACATGAGCAGTTGGGTAAATATGGTGCTGGAAAGGTTCTTATTAAGCCTGCCTCTGATGGTACCGGTGTAATTGCAGGTGGAGCGATGAGAGCTGTGCTAGAAATTGGTGGTGTTCAGAATGTATTAGCTAAATCTCAAGGATCTTCTAATCCGCATAATGTGATAAAGGCTACAGTTGATGCATTAAAGAAGTTAAGATCGCCTTATGATGTAGCACGTCAGCGTGGTGTTAAGGTATCTAAAGTATTTGAAGGGTAGTACCCAATAATTACAATGGCTATGAAAAAGTTAAAGATTACATTAATAAAAAGTACTATTGATCGTTCTAAACGTCAAAAAGATACTGTTAAGGCGCTAGGCCTTAGAAAAATGAATCACTCCGTAGTAAAAGAGGTTTCTCCTCAAGTACAGGGTATGATTGAAAAAGTAGCTCATCTACTAGAGGTAGAAGAGGCATAAACAATAGATCATGGAATTACATACATTAAAACCTTCTGAAGGATCTGTTAAGTCAGGAAAAAGAATAGCTCGAGGCCAAGGATCGGGTAGAGGTGGTACTTCGACAAGAGGTCACAAAGGTGCTAAATCTAGATCTGGATGGAGTAAGAAGAAAAACTTTGAGGGTGGTCAAATGCCAATTCAGATGCGTCTTCCTAAAAGAGGTTTCAAAAATCATAATCGTAAGAATTATGTTGCTCTTAATGCAGGGCAGATTCAGTTTTTCGCCGATAAATTTGGTATATCTGATTTTACAAGGGAAGTTCTTGTTGAGAAAGGTATAGTAAGAAAAAATGATCTTGTAAAGCTTCTTGGTTCTGGTGAATTAAGTGCTAAAATAAATATAACCGTTAATGCAGCTACCGAATCGGGAAAGAGTAAGGTAGAAGCTAATGGTGGTACAGTAAATGTAGGATAGTCGTAATTATGAATAAATTTATAGAGACGCTTAAGAATATTTGGAAGATAGATGAGTTGCGTAATCGAATAATGTTTACGTTACTTATGTTAGCTGTTTTCCGATTTGGCTCATTCGTTGTTTTGCCAGGCGTAAATTCTGATATATTATCAGCAGGTATTGAATCGCAAGGTAACGAGCTATTTGGTTTGATCAATTCTTTTACTGGGGGAGCTTTCAATACAGCCTCTGTATTTGCTTTGGGTATAATGCCTTATATCACTGCGTCTATTATTATTCAATTATTAGGTTTTGCTGTTCCTTATTTTCAAAGGTTACAACAAAAAGAAGGTGAGTCTGGTAGGAAAAAGATTACTCAAATTACGAGAATATTGACTGTTCTTATCACTATTGTTCAAGGTGGTGGTTATCTAACTTTAGTCTCATCTCAAGGTGCGGTTGATCCTAGTTTAAGCCCAACTTTATTTTGGTTTAGTAATATTGTAATACTTTCTACGGGTACAATTTTTGCTATGTGGATTGGTGAAAAGATTACAGATAAAGGGATAGGTAATGGTATTTCATTGCTTATTATGATTGGTATTATAGCTAGTCTTCCTGGTGCAGTGGCTTATGAATTGACAAATCAATTGGATAATACAGGACCGTTGTTCTTGGTTATAGAATTTCTATTGTTTTTTGTTGTAATTGTATTAACTGTACTTATTGTACAAGGGATACGTAAAATACCGCTCCAATTCGCCAAAAGAATGGTTGGAAGAGGTGCATCAAATATACCTACAGCTGGGGCTAGAGATTATATCCCGTTAAAGGTTAATGCTGCTGGTGTAATGCCAATCATTTTTGCTCAGGCAATTATGTTTTTACCTGGTACTATTGCTCAATGGGCAAGTGGCGAGGCACAGGGTGGTTTTGTAGGCGCTTTGAATGACTGGAAGTCATTACCATATAATATTTTGTTTTTCTTCTTGATAGTAATCTTCACATATGTTTATACAGCGCTGTTAGTAAATCCACAGCAATATGCAGAATACTTGAAAAGACAGAATGCTTTTATCCCTGGGATTAAACCAGGAAAACAAACTCAAGACTTTATTGACTCTTTAACAACCAGAATAACCCTTCCTGGATCTATATTCCTTGGTTTAATATCAATTCTTCCAGCCGTCGTAGCTATTTTTGGTGTTAACGATGGTTTTGCCCTATTCTTTGGTGGTACTTCTTTATTGATTTTAGTGGGTGTAGTTTTAGATACATTACAGCAAATAGAGAGTTATTTACTTGCTAGAAAGTATGAAGGATTAGTTAAATCTGGAAAGCTAAAAGGAAGAAGTGGTATGCAGCAGATTGGTGCCGGTATGTAATATAGTATTACACAGGTACTAAAAGATGAAAAAGCGTATATTTTTAAAAACAGATGAAGAGGTGGAAATTATTAGGCGAAATTGTCTAATGGTTAGTAAGACATTAGCTTTAGCTGCGTCTCTTCTCAAGCCAGGTGTTACGGGTAGTTACATAGATAGTAAAGCAGAAGAGTTTATACGCTCTAATAATGCTATTCCAGGTTTCAAAGGATATGGTGGTTTCCCTTCTACTTTATGTATTTCGCTAAATGATAGTGTGGTTCATGGTATACCTTCTGATGAGGAATTTAAGGATGGTGATATTGTGAGTATAGATTGTGGTGTTATCGATAATGGATTTTACGGTGATGCAGCCTATACTTTTGTTATAGGTGAGATTTCCTCAAAAACGATGGACTTACTTGTGGCCACTAAAGAAAGTTTGTATAAAGGTATTGAGGCGGCTATAGCTGGCAATCGTATTGGTGATATAGGGTATGCTATACAGAAGCATACAGAAAAGCTTCAAGGATATGGTGTAGTACGAGAGCTTGTGGGGCATGGTCTTGGAAGAGAACTTCACGAAGCACCTGAAGTGCCTAATTATGGTAGGAGAGGAAAAGGTGTAAAATTAAAGGAAGGACTTGTAATTGCTATAGAACCAATGGTTAATCTCGGAAAGAAAGAAGTGAAACAATCAAATGATGGTTGGACTATTCTAACTAAAGATGGAACTCCTTCTGCTCATTATGAGCATACTATTGTTGTCAGGAAAGATAAGGCTGATATATTGTCTGATCACTCTTTTCTTGAGGAAGCGATTAAAAATAATCCAGAACTAGTGGAAATATCGCTAAAAAAGTAGATATTTGCACTCCGAAATGAAAATATGGCAAAACAAGATTTAATAAAACAAGATGGTATTATCGACGAAGCGTTGTCCAACGCAATGTTTCGAGTACGTCTAGAGAATGGTCATGTTATTGTTGCTACTATTTCGGGTAAAATGAGAATGCATTACATACGTATTCTTCCAGGGGATAAAGTTGCGGTCGAAATGTCACCGTATGATTTGTCAAGGGGAAGAATTACTTATAGGTACAAATAGGCAATTATGAAAGTAAGAGCGTCAATCAAAAAGAGATCTGCAGATTGTAAGATCGTAAGACGTAAAGGGAAGCTTTACGTGATTAATAAGAAGAACCCTAGGTTTAAGCAAAGACAAGGATAATAGATATGGCAAGGATAGCAGGCGTCGATTTACCTCGTAATAAAAGAGGTGTTATTAGTTTAACTTATATCTATGGTATAGGTTCTACAAAGGCAGAAAAGATACTTGAAAAGGCTGGTATAGATCAGTCTGTGAAGGTTCAGGACTGGAGTGATGACAATATAAAAAATATTTCAGCTCAAATTCAGAATGAACATACCGTAGAAGGTGAGTTAAGATCTGAAGTACAGCTTAATATTAAGCGTCTTATGGATATTGCTTGTTATAGAGGACTGCGTCACAGACGTGGATTACCTGTAAGAGGTCAGAATACTAAAACGAACGCTCGTACTAGAAAAGGACGTAAGAAAACTGTTGCTAACAAGAAAAAAGCTACTAAATAATGGCTAAAGGAAAAGTATCTAAGAAAAGAAAGGTTGTTGTCGAGCCAAGTGGTATCGCTTATATACAGGCTTCTTTTAATAATATCATAATAAGTCTTTGTAATAAACAAGGGCAAGTTATTTCATGGAGCTCAGCTGGTAAAGCAGGTTTCAGAGGTTCTAAGAAAAACACTCCTTATGCAGCTCAAATAGCCGCTGCGGAGGCCAGTCAGACTGCGTATGATGCAGGTCTTAGGACTGTTGAAGTTTTTGTGAAAGGACCTGGTAGTGGAAGGGAATCAGCTATACGATCTATTGATGGTGCTGGTATAAAAGTAACTCGAATAAAAGATGTTACTCCTGTTCCTCATAATGGGTGTCGTCCACCTAAGAAAAGAAGAGTTTAATAAAATCAGAAATTAAGAGCTGCTATGGCAAGATATACTGGTCCTAAGACTAAAAAATCAAGATCATTCGGAGAATCTATATTTGGAGCTGATCGTTCGTTCGAAAGAAGAAAATATCCTCCAGGTCAACATGGTCCTTCTAAGAGAAGAAAACAAAAGTCTGACTATGCTAATCAATTAAAAGAGAAGCAGAAAGCTAAATATACTTATGGTGTTTTAGAGAGACAGTTCCGTAATCTTTTTGATAAGGCTACGGCTAAAAAAGGTGTTACCGGTGAGGTAGTACTTCAACTTTTAGAAGCTAGGCTTGACAATACTGTATTTCGTCTAGGTATGGCGCCAACTAGAAGAGCAGCTAGGCAGCTAGTTTCGCATAAGCATATCATGGTGAATGGCGTTCTTACCAATGTACCATCAGTCTCGTTAAGAGCTGGTGATGTGGTTTCTGTAAGAGGTAAGAGTGCAGGCTTAGAGGTAATCGCCAATTCGATCGCAGGTCGTTCTGACGTAAGAAAGTTTCCTTGGCTTGAGTGGAATCCTGACAAAATGGAAGGAATCTTTTTGCAATATCCACAAAGAGATACAATACCTGAAAATATTAATGAGCAGTTGATAGTCGAGTTATACTCGAAGTAATAATAGTTTTATTTACCATTATTTTAGTAAGTTACACATTATGAGTATTCTTAATTTTCAAAAGCCTGATAAAATAATACTTCAAAAAGCAACTGATTTTGAAGGTACTTTCGAGTTTCGTCCTTTGGAACCTGGATTTGGTCAGACTATCGGTAATTCTTTAAGAAGAGTTTTGCTTTCTTCATTGGAGGGTTATGCAATCAGCGCTGTTAGAATGGCTGGTGTCGATCATGAGTTCGCAACGATCAAAGGCGTAGTGCAAGACGTAGTCGACATCATATTGAATTTCAAGCAAGTTAGACTAAAGCCACTTATCGTTGATGAGGAGTCTTTAGAGGAGAAGGTCTATCTTACCATAAGCGGTAAAGACTCTTTTGTTGCTGGTGACATTGAAAGCCACACTAATGTTTTTAAAGTAATGAATCCTGAGTTGGTGATTTGTAATATGGATTCATCTGTTACTCTTGAGATAGAGCTGACGGTTACAAAAGGTAGAGGCTATGTACCAGCTGATGAAAATCTTCCTAAAGATGCACCAATAGGAGTAATTCCTGTTGATGCGATCTATACTCCAGTTAAGAAGGTGTCTTACAAAATTGAAAGTACTCGTGTTGGACAGCGTACCGATTATGAGAAGTTAACTATAGATTTAAAAACAGATGGTACTATCCATCCTGAGGATGCTGTAAAAGAAGCATCTAGGATTATGATACAGCATCTTATGTTGATTACGGATGAAAACATCACGTTTGATGATGCAACAAGTCGTGAAGACAATATCGTTGATGAGCATATTTTACATATGCGTAAGTTACTTAAGACTTCTTTGGAGGATCTTGACTTATCTGTAAGGGCATATAATTGCCTTAAGGCGGCTAAAATTAATAGTCTAGGTGAGATGGTAAAGTATGATACTCATGAGCTACTTAAGTTTAGAAACTTCGGTAAGAAATCTCTCGTTGAGATAGAAGAGTTGCTTATGAATAAGGGCTTAACTTTTGGAATGGATTTATCTAAATACAAACTAGACGAAGAATAAGATTAAAGTTGTCGTATTGGCTCAGTTTTCGCGAACTGGATAATTACATAATATGTTTACGATCATATCTTAAGTTCAGGCCAGTGAATGGATATAGATTAGTGATATAAAATTTATTAAAAGTGAGACACGGTAAAAAGTTTAACCATTTAGGAAGACAAAGAGGGCATAGAAAAGCTCTTATGAAAAATTTGTCTTGTGCCATCATTGAGCACAAGCGCATTAATACTACATTGGCTAAGGCAAAGGCACTGAGAGTATATCTTGAGCCCTTAGTGACAAAGTCAAAATCTAATGATACGCATAACCGTAGAGTTGTTTTTAGTTACTTACAAGATAAAGAGGCTATAAAAGAGCTTTTCGATGTGATAGCACCTAAGGTCGCTAGTCGACCAGGAGGTTACTTGAGAGTAATTAAAACTGGATTTAGACAGGGTGATGGTGCTGAAACTGCATTAATTGAATTTGTAGATTTCAATGATGTATACAGCACGGCGGGTAAGACTTCCTCAGGAAGACGAAGAAGAAGAGGAGGAAAAGCAAAAGCAAAAGCTGCTGCTCCAGTTACTAGTAATGAGGAAGAATAAATTGATACAAAAAATTATATAAAGGCGATAATGATTGACATCTTATCGCCTTTTTTTATAATATGAATTTTATCTTTATATAACCAAAATTGACCTATGCAATCTTCATCATCAAATAAAGCGATACTCCTGCTAGACGACGGAACGTACTTCGAAGGTAAAGTGGGAGGTAAACGAGGCACCACTCACGGTGAAATATGTTTTAATACGGGAATGACTGGATATCAAGAAAT
>JAHDGW010000424.1 GCA_020631635.1 Saprospiraceae bacterium | reverse complement strand
ATGGCTCATAAAAGATCATAGCTGTAGAAGGATGACGTTTTATCCAGTCATTGTTGTTCTTTTATCCTTTCATATCATCCTGGCCAACTTGGCAAAGCATATCGTCAAATTCACTTCCTTGAAAAAAATTGAGCAGCTCGCTATCTTGTAGCATGAGATGCAAGTCATATACGTGTCTTATTTTGTTCTTTAAATCTACTATGGGTTGCTCAGATGTGGAGAATCTCACGAGACTCATTATTTTCTCGCAAAATGTTCTGAGTTTACTGAGCACCGTGATCGTGAATGGTTCTAAGTGATATCTTTCAATGAGAGCATGCTGACCGCGATGTAGCATCATAGTATGTATATAGGAGCTGACTTGCATCTTTAAACTTGGCGCATAATTGCCAAGCCATGATGCTTCTACGACTACGTATTCTCTTGCCTGTCCATAGTCACGATCAAAGAGTTTGTCGTAGCGATGGACAGTCTTGCGAATATTGCCCAGTTTATGTGTAAGTCCGTCGATTGGAATCTCTGGAATGACTACTTCGAGAACTTTGCTGACCGATCGGATTTTCTCTTTCATTTGATTGTCAGTATCTCCTTGATTCCGTACTACAACGAGGTCGATGTCCTCCGAGAAGCGCTCAATGAGTTTATAGCACTTGGAGAGTGAAGTGCCACCCTTAAATACAAGGTCATCGGCTACATGAGATTGGAAGAGATTATACAGCGCAACGGTAACCCAATAGTCCTTTTCGATGTACACTTCCCGCATACCCATCAGACTAGCCGTCGCCAGTATGGCGTCTTGCAGGAGCGATTTATCTTCATGAAGATTCATATCAATGAATTTTCCATTTCGCTACGGTAGGTAGAACGCTTATCTCTATACCTATGTGGTACGTGCTTAGCGGATTGAGGTGTTCCCGCAGTCTAGCCAGCATTTCTTTTTGGCCTGTGTATTCTAATATAGCACCGGCAAGTGCTATGGTTCGAGGGGGATACTGCAAAGCGCACTGGACGAGTTGTCTGATCTGGGGTGGGGTCAGTGCTATTATCATATTTGATAGCAAGCGGATGGCAGATAAGTCGTCTCTGTCGGGGATGATCTTAAAATCTTTTAAAGAATCGAGTATTTCTAGAAATTGATAGTTGGAGTCTGTGACATCTACATAACACTTTACAGGCCTTACGCGTAATCCTGCTATTGTGGTTCTTACTCGCTTGACGGTACTTGCTACTTTGATTACCTGAGGTACCTGGGAGGTCAATCCCATCCGATTGTACAGAGCGATTCCTGAGATATAGGCGATTCTCTTACCCTTATCAAATAAGTAGGGCTGGAGGAGTTGTTCTTCATCAGGCATGAGATCTCCAAAGACAGATTTCCGAGGTTTATAGAATACCCCAGTAGATAATCGCTTGATGTCACCACTTTTGATGAGTCGCTCTAGGGCCTTGGCGGCCGCGGCATACTCGGATCTATGGAGATCAAGTTGATTGTATTTGAAGGATGCCCCCTCAG
>JAHDGW010000075.1:10676-12534 GCA_020631635.1 Saprospiraceae bacterium | reverse complement strand
GCCACTCATTATTACCAACATCTGCGGGAGTAAGTATAAAATACTCTTCACCATCGCGATACCATCTGATTTCATCTTCTTTCCAAAAAATAGAATATACATGAAACTGATCATTGAAGGTCTCACCAATCAAGAATGACTGCGACCCTTTAAATTGTCTATTCGCTGGGTTAGGTCCCCAGTGGGCCGTACCATGAACGATATAGGGCTGATGACCCACAAGCTCCATAATATCTATCTCTCCACAAGATGGCCATCCTACTGTACGAAAATCCGCTCCTAGCATCCATAATGCTGGCCATAGACCTCTACCTGTAGGCAGCTTGGCTCTGATATCTATACGGCCATATTTAAACTCTTTCTTACCTTCTGTAATCATACGAGCAGATGTATAATCACTTCCCCCCATACTCTCTTCTAATGCTTCGATGACTAAATAGCCGCCCGCCTGAAAACTATTTCGAGGGCTATCGGTATAGAACTGAAGCTCATTATTACCCCAACCACTGTTACCGATCTCATGAGTCCATATATCTGGATCAATAGTCGCTCCATCAAATTGCTCTTCCCATACCAAATCAAGACCTTGATAACTCTCAGGTGATGTAGGACCCGAGTCATCTACAAAAAAGTCAGCGTCATCATCCATTACTAATACTCGGCCTGAAGACTTAATAATCACCCCAAGCTGTGCATTACTGATAAACAACTCGATACTCTCATTATCTTCACTGATAGGATCAGCAAGCAAATCGATATCTACTAATTTTTCAGTTTCTCCAGGAGCAAATACTACTGTGCCACTTGTAGAATTGAAATCCTCTCCTACCTTAGCCGTGACGATTGTATCTATATCTAGTGTTCTCACTACATAATCTACGGTCACCTCACTCGTGTAAGCCCAACTGAGGCTGATCTTTCCAAAAGTATCCTCTGAGTCTTCTTCTACAACCACATCCTCAGCTGTAATCCTGGGAAACTGTGTAATATCAGAAACAGGAGTACTATCCTCACAAGAGGACAGAAAGGCAATACAAATCAATATTGCCGCTATTTTATTGATATATCCTAACATAATCTATTTCTAGTTTTGAAGGTAATTCTTCAGGTTTTATACCTTTTGAACCTCCTAAATTGCCACCATAGGCAAGGTTTAATAATAAATGAAAATTTTGCTGAAAAGGCCAGACAGCACTGTCATCAGACTCCTTTTCATATCTAAAATAACGTTGATCATTGACATAAGTTTCGTAGAAATCCTCTGTCCAAACCAACTTATACTTATGAAACTCCTCAGCAGCTGTGCTCAATTTAAATGCACCATTTTTATGAGTTCCCTTGATGTGATTATAGCTTTCACAATGTACTGATGCCTTTATTGTATCAGGATCCGATCCCACATGCTCCATAATATCGATTTCCCCACTTTTGGGCCATCCACCGTATTCATTCGTTTCAGGTAGCATCCATATAGCAGACCAGCAACCTAGGCAATCCGCCACTTTGGCCTTGATCTCAAATGTTCCATATTTCCAGGATGCCTTACCTCTAGTTGCTAATCTAGCAGAGGTAAAAGTTCCGCTCAATACACTACTCTTATCGAGCGTTATGATTAGTTTTTCACCATCGACATAAGCGCTTTCTGTAGTATAATATTGCAGCTCATCATTTCCCCATCCGCAGCCCGCTGGCAGGTCACAAGCATCACCAAGATCATAGTCCCACTTTTGCACATCAGGTGCACCCACATAGTCAAACTCATCGCTCCACACCAATGTCTGCCCAGTAGATTGACTTACCTGACATGCACTTAGCACCAAGACTAAAATCGATATGAGAGCGCCAAATTGAATCACTG
>JAHDGW010000075.1:1561-10666 GCA_020631635.1 Saprospiraceae bacterium | reverse complement strand
CATCGCAAGGCTTTATAGGTGTGACCACAGTCATGATATCGCCATTGATTTCAAATATATCGTAGAAAGGACCCGAATCCTCGGTACCCCACCAAGCAATGGGATTATCCAATATAATACGATCAGTACCTTGGATACCCCCAGCAGGCAAAAACTGCCAAGTAGATTCTGACGGAGATGCTACTGGATAGTTATCATCTTCTACAAATCCTTGACATGATGAAAATGAAGAACCTTGATTTTGATAATCTAAAAGGAAACCTTCTCCATCAAAACACCATATATCGTCATTCTGTGTGGCTTCCAATCCATTACTTGTAAACCACTCACCATTTAGTGGTGTAGGTCCAACTTTTACTACATCGGGATCTGCTGCAAACTGCCAACATCCAATCATACATTCATTCGTGAAATTGGAAAGTGTACCGTCACAACCCAGCTCCGCATCTTCCGCAATCACAATAGTCTCTCTCTTAAAGTTAGTACCAGTGCCATTGGCATCGGCTAAGTGAAGTGTCACTACATAAGTACCCTTAGTAGGGAACTGTACTAATACCTCATCTGCCGTACTTGTGCTAGGTCTAGCTTCCGATCCAAAGTCCCAGACTATGCCTAGTGCATTTTGAGATTCATTTTTAAATACAAAAGTATTAGTTCCATCTGCGAGATCTGTATAACTAAATGCTGGCATCTCTGGATCACCATCTGGTAACTGGTAATCTGTATTTTCATTACAAGCGTACGCCATACAAAGCATCGCTAAAGTCATTATTTTTAATATTCTCATTAGTAGCCTGGATTTTGTTGGTATACACCGTTAGACTTATTGATTTCTAAATCTGGGATTGGTAGAAAGTTATGAATACCCTCTTGGTAGCCCATAGGCCCCAGTACGTCTGCTGCTCTACCAGTACGTACAAGATCTATAAATCTGTGACCTTCCATGGCTAGCTCTACTCTTCTTTCTTTATAGATTCTATCAAGTAATGAATTACCAGAAAGGCCTGGCAAATCTCCAAGACCAACTCTAGCTCTTACCTGGTTGACTGCATCTATTGCAGCTGATTCATCACCTGTATGATACGCTGCTTCTGCAAAAAGCAGTAACATATCTGCATATCTTATCACTCGATCATTGCTACCGCCATTAGGTGCAGTATCTCCAAAGGGAGCCTCTTCATCCTTTCTATTGAAAGTCTTTTTGGTATAATAATCATGTGGTTGATTTCCTGTAGCATCTTTGGTAAAAATACCACGATCACCCATCATATCGCCAACTCTAAAGACTGTAAAGGCCAATCTTGGATCTTCATTGCCAGCTGCATCAAAAAACTCATCGACTAAGTCTTGAGATGGGATATTGAAGCCAAATCCTTCAAATTGTCCACGTGCTCTTTGGAATACATTGCTAAATGTACCTTCATTGGCATTGTTTCTGCCCCAGTTACCACCTGAAGCATTCATGTATTGTATTTCAAAAATTGACTCTGCACAGTTTTCTCCAGCTTCTGTAAATATAAATCCAAAGTCGGATTCAAGCATATATTCGTTACTGGCGATCAAATCATCTAAGATTCCTTTTGCTTCTTGCCACTTATTTCTATATGCATATGTTTTAGCTAGCAAACCACGAGCAGCACCTTTTGTTATTCTTCCTATATCTTCTGATCCATAAGCCGACCTCAAACTAAGATCATCAATCGCCAATAAAAGATCACTTTCTACAAAGTCTAATAGTTCATCAGCATTACTCTGAGAAATTCCATATTCTTCAGGAGAAAGTACTCGATCCACTAATGGTACATTACCAAAAAGTGTAGTCAAATTATAGTGAAAATAAGCTCTAATAAATCTTGCTTCAGCTAAAATTCTAGCTTTGAGATTTGCATTCATATCTATAGGTGGTACCCTTTCTAGCACGATATTGGCTCTATAGATACCTTCATAGTCGGCTTCCCACTCAGCTTGTAGGTATTCAGTATTGGTAGGACCTTGAAACTCCTCTAGTTGCTTCAATAAAAACTGATCATTATCACCTTCTCCTCCTTTTGAAGAATCATCAGACATGATATCACCCCAAAACCATCTAAAGTGACCTGCTGGTGTAAGTTCAAATTGTAGTGCTGCATAAGCAGCATTTACCGCAGCAATAGCATCAGACTCGGACTGATAAAAGTTTTCTTCTACCTGACCGATAACTGGATCTTTCTGTAAAAAATCATCAGAACAGGATACTAGGCAACAAAGTACAAGTATTCCTAAAGATGAACTTAACAGGTTAAATTTAATATTCATTTGTTTCTTGGTTTTCAATTAAAAAGTCAATTGTACTCCTCCTAATATTGTACGAGAAGCAGGATAAAATCCTCTATCAATTCCTAGATCCAATGATCCTGTTGCGCCCACTTCAGGATCAAATCCTGAATAATTAGTCCATGTGTAGAGATTCTGACCTGAGAGGTAGATTCTACATTTCTGTATATTCCAACGATCCAATAAGTTACTGAAGTTATAACCAAGTTGGACATTTCTAAGTTTTAAGAAAGATCCATCTTCTATAAAACGATCGGATATTCTGGCATTGTTATTAGGGTCTGTAACACCTACTTTGGGTTCGAAGTTGGATGTACCTGGTCCTGTCCATCTGTCTAAAATACTTGCAGGTCGGTTACCTCCGATCTTATCGTATCTTACCCAAGCATTGTATACCTCATTGCCTTGTACTCCTTGAAAAAACAGACTCAAATCAAAGTCTCCGTAACCCAATCTCGTATTGAATCCGTATGTGATATCTGGAGTAGGATTTCCAATAAAGGTCTGGTCATTTTCATCAATTGTTCCATCCATATTGAGATCTGCGAAGCGAATGTCTCCGGGAGCAGTATTTTCATTTTGAAATGCATGTTCTGCTACTTCTGATTGATCTTGAAAAATCCCGTCAGTGACATAACCGTAAAATGATGCTATTGGGTGACCTACATCAGTACGTGAAGTGGCTCCACCAAAGATCCCACCAGAAATAGTAGGGTCTCCGCCTGCTAAATCGATAACTTCATTGGATACAAAACTGATGTTACCACCAATATCATATGTAAACTCTCCTATCCTATTTCGGTATTGAGATGAAAACTCAAAACCAGAATTTCGTACTTTTCCGATGTTTTGAAATGGAGCTGCTGCACCTGCAACGGTTAGAATAGGAGCTAAGTAGAGCATATCATCTGTGTCTTTGATATAATAGTCAGCTACTAGGCTTAGTCTACCTTCCCAAAATTCTGCATCAACACCAACATTGGTCTGTGTTACGGTCTCCCATTTCAAATCGGGGTTGGCCAGTGTAGGAGCTACAGAACCGTTGGTAATCGATTGATCCGTACCAAAGGTATAGTTTTGACCACCCAATACTACTGAGGTAAAAGAATATAACCCTATCCTATCATTACCGTTTTGGCCCCAACTTGCTCTTAGCTTAAGGGACGATACCCAATCTACATTAAAGAAAGACTCTCTATCAATATTCCAACTACCAGAGGCAGCGAAGAAATTACCATATCTATTATTCGGTCCAAACTTAGAGGAGCCATCCCTACGGAAAGTAAATACGGCGTTGTATCTATCAAGGAATGTATACTGTGCCTGACCTATGTAAGAAAAAAATGCACTTTCATTAATGCCTTCATATGTACTTTGTGACTCTATAGTTGCTATAGTATTGCCGATAAATGCATCATCAGGATCATTTGAAGGCAGGTCCGTATTCGCTCCACCATTGAAGTACTGGCTACCTTCGATGGCAGATGTTCCCACCATGACATTTAGCTTATGATCCTCAAATTCTCTATTGTAGAGTAGGAAATTATCCCATTGCCAGTTTCTAAATCTATTGTTATTGAAACCTACTGTATTAATTCTATTTATCTCCTGCACTGGTGCATCAAACTCATCTACACTTAGATTAAACGTGGGTATAAAAAACTTTTGATTCAAGTGATTGACATCGATGCTGTAAGTAGATCGTACAGAAAAATGATCTGTAAGATCGAGTACTGCACCTACAGAACCTACTATACGATTGGCGCTGGTCTCATCAAAAGTAGTAGCCAATGCTCCTAGCGGATTTCTAATATCGGTGTCAACGAAATCACTGTAAGCAAATGTGCCGTCAGGTTTAGTGACCGGAGTAAGAGGATCCATATTCAATGCAAATACTACAGGAGCGGCAAACTGATTATTTTCAATAATACCCCTGTTATTGATATTAGTAAGACCAATATTGGCATTAAGTTTTAGGTAAGACTTAGGTTTGAAGTCAGCAATTAACCTTGCGGTTTGTCTTTCATACCCTGACTTTTCATTACCCACGATACCTTGCTGCTCAAATAAACTTCCTGATAATCCATAGTTGAATCCATCTTGACCACCATTGATAGTGATCTGATGATTTTGCATGGGGGCATTTTCAAAAAGAGAACTTTGCCAATTATTTCCTTCACCAAAAATATTGGTATTCTGTAGGTTTGTTTCAGGTACAATACCCGAGTTGATATATGCTTCATTCCAGATTACAGCATATTCATTGGCATTGAGTAGGTCAATCTCCTGCTGAGCTGATTGTACTCCGTAGTATCCCTCATAACTTATAGAAGAGGTAGATACTTTTGCTCCTGATTTAGTAGTGATTAATACGACACCATTCGCAGCCCTTGCTCCGTAGGCTGCTGCACTAGCTGCATCTTTCAACACGGATACGCTAGCCACATCATTAGGACTCAAAAAGTCAATACCTTCCACAATAACACCATCTACTACGTACAATGGGTTACTGTCCTGCAAAGTACCTATACCTCTAATACGTACTGATAAGGCTGATCCTGGAGAACCCGAATTTTGAGTAACTGTAACACCTGCACTACGACCTTGGAGGGCTTGCTCCATTCTGAGTATTGGTGTTTCTTTGATCTCATCAGCAGTAATTGTACCTACCGCACCTGAAATTTCACTCCTTTTCTGGTTGCCATATGCTACTACAACGAGCTCATCCAATACCTGAGAATCTGCCACCATAAGTACATCAAGTACTTGGTCCGTCTCGATTACGAAAGTCTGTGACTGATATCCTAAATATGACACCTCCACTTCAGTACCCTTGGGTACCGTGAGCTCATATGAGCCATCTATATCAGTAGTCGTACCTAGCCCTAAGGCTTCGACATTGACAACTGCACCTATTAGCGGATAATCCGCATCACTTATGACACCTTTGATGGTTACATCTTGAGCGAAAATAAATGATGCAGAAAACGCCAAAATTATTGTTGAAATAAAATTTTTCATTGATTTCTTTGGTTAAGCTAAGCTTATGTAGACTATTGTTTAACAATTCTCTGAGTTACGAACTGTCCATCGTGAACTATACGTACCATGTAAATACCGCTCGCCCAATCGGCACCATCGATTGCCACGTTAGCTCCTGTAGATGAAGTCTGGTTCATCACTTTTCCATTGATATCCAGGATAGTTACTTCCTTCAGATCATTGGCTGACTCATTAAACTCTATATTGAATCTTGTTGCGAATACAGTGGGCATGATACGAGCCAAATCTGCATCCCATGCAAGATCATCGGTATCTGTAGAAATACTACATGTACCGAACACATAGGTATCTACGACCGTATCCATTTCTCCTAAAAGTAATAATCTGTTGGTAAAAGAGCCTGATACATCTGTAATCGTACAATCATCACCTTGAGTCAACTCTTCCCATGCAGAACCATTGATAAATTTATACTCATGAGCACCTGGAGCCATTTCTAGTGTATAACTATATATACCAAAACCCTCATTAGACATCATGGTTGCTGTCGGATCCCAATTATTGATAGTTGCACCAGCTATAAATACATCTCCATCAACAGTTTCATTATTCATGTCTACTCTAAATGTAACGGTATATAAAGAGCTTCCTTCACATGTTCCATCTGTGGTACATTGCCCAAAACAAGTATTGAACTCGGTATCAGCAGTTACTGGATCGAGAATTCTATCATTGAAATTATCAGGATCAGCACAATCTTGACCTGCAATATTTTCTTTACATGACCAATCAGGAAGACATATACCGTTGATAAAAGTATAGTTACCGGAGTATCCATTTTCTCTTTCTATCGTGATGGAATATACACCATCACCATCAGGATCAGTCATCGGGAAATCACCATGACCAAAATCAGCTCCACCTGCTAAGTATACACCGTCATCAGATACTGTTTCTTCGTTCATATTTAGATTCCAAGTTATCTTAACAGATTCTCCACATGCATAGCAACTTTCCCAACATACCGGAGCTAAATCTTCCTCTTGTATAACAGTCAATACTCTATTTCTAAACTCCGCTGATACTGGTGTGGTGCAAGTCTCTGTACCATCAAAGTTTTCCTGTACGGTCCAGTTATCTATCGTATACTTCCACTCAATGGTACCCTGATCAACAGTCACAGTGGCACTATATATACCATCGCCGTCATCATCTGTCATAGGATTAGAATCACCGCTCCAAGAGTTGAATGTACCACTGACATTGACCGAAGTAAAGGCTTCTGTATAACCACTCATATCAACGTTAAATGTGACATCGTATGATTGTTCAGTATTATCGGTTTTGATCACAAAATCATCTAAATAGTAAAACTCTTCTGCTCCCGTACCTGGCTTACCAAAGTCTGGAAAAAGAATCATTTTGACAAAAGTCTTACCGACACCTGGAGTCATGTCTCCCTCAAAAGATGGCTCTCTAAGGTCAAAACATAATTCTTGCCATGCCCCAGGATTATTATTCTCTAGAGTGCTTATCCAGTTAGTCGGATCATCGAAAGCTTCTTTCTCCAATTTAATGGTCATATTACCCGCAGTAGGTGCATGTACTTTTAGGCATATCTCTGTGACATTACTTGTTTCTAATGGACTAGCCAAATTAATAGCTGCTCCAGCCCAAGTCATTGCGTCCCCACCTCTCACGTATTCCATTACGGTTCCGCTTTCATTTGGAGCAGTAGGATTAGGATTTGTAACAATACCAGTAGAGTCTCCCTCCTGATTACTTCCAAAATAAAATGCATTAACACTTGTTTCTGGTGCTTCAAAATCATAAAGGTTGATACATTCCATATCTGATACATCACCACCTTCAGGTACAGTAACGTTATCTATGTATACCACTAACTCCGTACCATCTCCTGGAACACCAAAGTCTGGGAATATCACAATGTTATTATATGGCTTACCTGTTGCTGGAGTCATATCACCTTCTAGTGAATTTTGATCTAAGTCAAAACAAAGGGTTTCCCAAGTATTGGCAGTAGTTACCAATCTTTCTTGACGATAGTTTTCTGGTGCATCCGATACGCCATTTTCTAGTTTCAAATTAATATTACCAGTACGAGGCATCCAAATATCCATACATACTTGACCACCTGCTGGCGTAGGTATAGTCGCTGGCCCAGGATTAGAAAACATACCGCCCCATTCTGGAGCATCAGAGGCCTTTTTAGCTTCCAAGACCATCGATGAAGTATTGATACCAGAAGGATCAGGGTTAGCAATGGCTCCCACTAGCGCTCCTTCAAGGTTTCCACCAAAAATCTGGAATGAAGTAGACGTTTCAGGGGTTTCAAAATCATATAAAACAGTTTGCGCTTGAGCAAACGAAATACAAAATGCAAAGAGTAGTAGTAAATAATTTTTCATACGGTTCATTTTATCATTTTCCTATTAATATTAAGACTGCGCTCTAAATATGAAAACAATATATCGTTTGCATGAACGAAAAACGTACGACAATACTACGACAGCCCAATAAAATAAGGGGCTCCCGGAATTGCCGTGTAGCAATTAGGGGGCACATGATATTATATTGATATTCTCTAATATGACTTAATAAAGCTCTGCAGGTTGATTTCTTTTCCTAATTCCATACGCTTTTTGAGCCTAGACCTTGCTTTTTCAACGCCCCTTGTGGAGATATTTAATAGAGACGCTATTTCTTTGGTATTTAGATTAAGTCGCAGAAGTGCACAGAGGCGAATGTCGTTTTGAGTTAAGTTTTTGTAATTAGAATTGAGCTTTCGTATAAACTCCTGATCTACACTTTCAAAATATATATTAAATTCTTCCCAATAATCTTCATTGGCCAATTCTAAATCAAGCAATCGAATGATTCTGTATAAATCAAGTTTATCAGATTTTAACTGATCTTTCAATGTCTGCCTTACGGAAGTAAGTACTTCATTTTTATGAGCCATCTGTGCAGTAGACGATAATAATTTAGTGTTAGATGCAATAACCGAGTTTTCCAAAGTTTTATTTTTTAGAGATAAAATTTCTCGTTCGGCCTCGATAAGTAGCCGTGCCTGTTCGTCCTTTTTGCGTCTTGTGACGAATCTCCAATACGTATAAGCGAGTAGTAAAATCAACAATAAAAGGCCTAAGACAAACCACCACCTCAACCATATCGGAGGCTCTATATAAACCTCTATCGAAATGATATCAAGATTATCTCTAACATAAAATGTATAATCACCCCAAGGAACATTTTGAAATACTACTTTATTATCCCCTACCGATAGACTTACCCAATCATCATTATAAGGATCCAATTTATACTGAAAGTGAGAAGAGCTGGAGGTATTATACAAATAGTTAGAAAACCTAAACTCCAATGACTTTTCACTTGTGCTGAGATCCACATGCTTTAGGTCACTTATCAGACCATCATAGGAATGAGCAAGTATACTTTGTCCCGAAATCAAAATATCTGTAATTAGTAGATTAGCTGAAGCGCTTTCGGAATCGGCATGTACTCCATTGATACTATTTATACCATATATGCCACCTGCCAAAAACTCATTCTCAGGACCAATAATAGAAGCACCTCTATTAAATTGATTATAATTCTGTCTATTATGAAAATCATAGTTGGTTAATCTATCTGACTCCTGATCGATATAAGTAATCCCTTGAGTGGAAGAAATCCATAGCTTACCATTATTAGCACTGGAGATAGACATGATATTAGATGAAATCAATTCAAGCGGCTTGTAAGGGATAA
>JAHDGW010000075.1:0-1551 GCA_020631635.1 Saprospiraceae bacterium | reverse complement strand
TTTGATCTTCATCGTAAAAATAAAGTCCTCCACCTTGAGTACCTACCCAGATCACATTATTTTGATCTTCGTGTATGCATCGAATACTATTATTCCAGAGTCCATCATGTGCTCTTTCCTTAGTAAAGTGCCTTGCTGTAATACCATCCCAGAGATGTATGCCATTTTCTGAAGTACCAATCCAAATACGTTGTCTGGAGTCTGCTATGGTAGTCATAATAAGATCAGAGGATAATCTGTAACTAGGATGATCTATGTTTTTATATGACTGAAAACCTTCCTTTGGTTTAAAAATAAATAAACCGTGACCAATGGTAGACAGGTAGATATTTCCTTTTTTATCTTCTTGAATATCCCAAATATTAATATTTTCGAGTGCTTCTACACCAGGGATATTCGCAGTCTTTTCCAGCTTTTTTGTATTAAAACTATATTGCCACAAGCCTTGACCATAAGTACCAATCCAAAGTATATTTTCATCTAAAAAGTGAAGCGAGGTCACCACTAGTCCAAGTGTATTTTGCTGAGTAAATTTTTCAAAAAGAGGTTCAGCCCGATCAATATAAGGGAGATCAGAAATGAATAATCCATCTCCATCCGTTCCAATTACTACGACCTCGTTATTTTTAGCCAGGCTCAGTATAGAGCTCGTCAGCGGATAAGGGTTATTTTCGTTTTCAAACAGGGGTAATTGCCCAACTATAGGTGACTGATTGTAATGTACATTAACACCACCATTGAATGATCCAATCCAAAGGTTACCGCCTTGATCAAAAGAAATGTTATGTAATGCATTACTACTAAGGCCATGTGTAAGACTAGCTGTATATTGATACTGATCTACTGCATCAGTAACGAGATTGTACCCGATCAAACCATCTCCGTCAGAGGCAATCCACATTACGGAGTCTCTAATCTCAATATCTCTCAATTTTAAAGAAGGAGATTCTAATTGGCTACAGCTTAAATCATTAATCTCTATCTGAAACAATCCCTTACTATCTGTAGCAAGATATATCGTGCCATTGTGATAGGCTATTGATTTTCTATAACTAGAGATGTCACAATCAAAAGAAATATTCATTGCTACCGACTCCACTCTGCTACTCGAATCAATTTTAACGAGATCATTATGGGCACCAGCTACCCAAATATTACTCAAGTTATCTTCCACAACATCAAAAACAGTATTAGAGTTAAGTGAAGTAGATTCTTTTGTAAAATATGATATCTGATCTTCTATGTATCGATATTTAACTAGACCATGCCCAATCGTACTAATCCAAATATTGCCCTTCGAATCCTCGTATATAGATGAAATCTCACCTGTTATATCTTTTATATTTTTAAAAATACTGCTATTGGCAAATTTTACATTGACCCCTTCTGAAACGGTACCTACCCAAAGATTTTTTTTACTATCGACAAATAAGCTAGTGATCTTAGTGCCTAAAAAACCTTTATACGGCGCATTATCTATTGACGATTTAAATAACTCAATGTCATAGCCGTCATATTTGTTTAGTCCATTTTGAGTTGCTATCCATATAT
>JAHDGW010000074.1 GCA_020631635.1 Saprospiraceae bacterium | reverse complement strand
AGAGACTGTTCATAAAGTTTTTTCTTAATTCAGCTTGTACTTTTTTTTAAAATCACGGAGAGCATGGAGGGCATGTAGTTTTTTTTCTATTCGCCCTTATTTAAAACCATGGATGCATCCGCCAGAGGCTGGACAAACAAGGGCATAGGTTTTTTCTACTTAGTGCTTGCCTACGCGATTAATACTTTTCTCTCACATGTAAAAGAAACCGATATTATTTCTCAACTAAAAACTGGTATGCTGTTCAGTAACTACGGGTTGATGGCCTTCATTTTAGCGATATCATTATTGGATTTAAGATCTCTGATGATATGAAGTGCCTCCTTAAGATAAAAGTCCTTTTTCACTCTCTTGATCCAATCTTTGTTGGTATCAGCAAGTACTTCATCATTGTCTAGACGTTCTTGATCAGCCGTTAGGTTTCTTACCGTCAAACCTTCTATTTCTTCTTTCCAGAGATCTTTAAATTTTTCAGATTCTTCATCTCTTTGATCTAAATACGTAGAGTATCCATCTATGGATAAAGGATATATAGATTGATCTCTGTTGCGCTTAAGACGTTCTGCATTTTCCAATACCAATTGAAAATCCTTGTCCTCTTCCACTCGATCTGCACTAGCTCTTACCACCTGTGCCTTATTGGAAATATTAAAGGTCTCTTGGCTATAAGGAACTGCATTGATTTTAGACCATTCCATGGCATTGTCATAATCCTTTTCTCCTGTTTCGATCTTACTATAATTATCGGGCAATATGATATCTGGAATCACTCCTTTGAGCTGAGTCGATCCACCATCTATACGATAAAACTTTTGCATGGTCAGTTTAACCTGTCCCAATGGTTTGAGTTCATCATTACCCATGACGGCTTCATCGAGATCAAAAAATCGTTGTACTGTTCCTTTTCCAAAGGTAGAATTACTACCCACAATTACGGCTCTATTATAATCCTGTAGGGCAGCGGCTAATATCTCTGATGCAGAAGCAGAAAATGAGTTAACCAACACAACTAGTGGACCGTCGTATCTCGATTCTTTATCTTGATCATCATATACATAAGGTGCTCTGCTACGAGGCTTTACCTGCACGATGGGCCCATCCTCTACAAAAAGCCCGGTCATATCTACTACATCTCTTAATGAGCCCCCACCATTACTTCTGAGGTCCAAAATGATACCTTGGGCGCCGTCCTCTTTGAGTTTTTCGATTTCCTGAGCTACATCTACCGAGCAACTATTACCATTCTTTTGCTCAAATGATGAATAGAACTTTGGCAGCTTGATATATCCAATATTACTCGATACTTTTTCGAGGTCTAGCAATAGAGATTTAGCTTTAGTCTCATCGATCTGTACAATATCTCTTATGATAGGTACTTCTATAATGTCTCCAGATGGCTTCTTAATAGTCAATAGCACTTCTGATCCTTTCTTACCTCTAATGAGCTGTACGACATCATCTAATCTCATGCCTACAAGGTCCACAGCATCTTCTCCTTTTTGAGTTACTTTGATGATCAGATCGTCCGCTTCTATCTGCTTACTAGCCCATGCCGGTCCCCCAGGGATTACCTCTCTGATTTTAGTATATCCTTTGTCAGGCACTAGTCTTGCACCTATACCTTCGAGCTTACCACCCATATTGATATCAAAATCTTGCTTCTCTTTAGGGTTAAAATAATCTGAATGAGGATCCATCACATGCGTGATGGCATTGATATATGACTCAAATCGATCTGATCTACGCAGGCTTTCCATGCGCTCAAACCAGTCATCGAATACCTCCTTAGTCTGCTCTACGGCCTTTGCTTTTAACTTCTCATCACTTAATGGGACAAACTCCTCTTCTTCCTTGGTTTCCGTCTCCTCTTCTACGATCTCATCAGACTTTTTCGATTCATTTTCGATTCTATCTTTTTGGTCTTCCAAGTTGTTGTAATATCTCGTAAGCACCTCATATTTGAGCGCTTTTCGCCAGTATTCTTTTAGCTCAGTTTGATCTTTGGCAAACGACTTTTTATCATAATCGAGTTCTATTTCTTCTTGTGCTGAAAAATCGTAATCTGCTGTTATCAGATCATTATAAATCACTTTAGCATCCTTAAAACTCTGGTCGATCAGTAATACAGATTGATCAAAAAAGTCAAATTTCTTTTGCAAAATCTGATCATCGTATTGGAGTTCGTATACTTTGAGTTGGTTTACTTCCTTTTGTGTAAAAAATCGCTTTGCAGGATCAAGCGACTTGATATAGTTGCTAAAAGCCTCTTTAGAAAACTCATCATCGATTTCCTTAGGTTGAAAATGTGCCATTTTAATAAAATGGACTACCGCATCTAAAATGACCATTTCTCGCTTACGGTCATCAATATTAGGGAAGATGGTGCCCAGGGCTAATATTCCAAGAAGTACAGCTACTACTAACGAACTACGATATCTCATACAATTATCTTTGGATTGCTTTCTAAATATAGGTGATAAAACAGAATAATGCAGCGATGGATGTGGTCTTATGTTGCTTTTAACGGTTCGGTAACGGAAACTGAAACATGAAGATGTTGAATTTTATATTTTCTATCAACCTTGAGAAATCATTCATGATAAAAAAAGGTAACCGCTTGTGATCACGATTACCTTTCAAATATAGATATGTTATGAGATTACAGTTATGTATCGACTCGACTTACTTCACTTTCAAGCTTCAGTGCAAAGCTGTCTCCTGTATCGATATAGAGGACCTTATTGGAAGATTCACCGTTTCTGGTTACTTCGTTGCCGTTTATGGTTTTGGTTACTGATGTAGTAAAGCTCTCTTTTACTTTACCCTGAGCTGTACCGTTGCCCCACTTCCATTTTACTTTAGTTCCTTCTCTGATCATGTCCTTTATTTGCTACGAGTTAGAGAGATCTTTTTCTACTTCATCAAACCAAGCATCTAGATCTTTTTTCACTTTTTCTATGTCATTGCTAGTATTGTTTTTGAAATCATCCCATCTATCGGATAATTGATCCCTACGATTTTCTAAACCATCCAACTGTTTTTGATACTCAGCTTTAGTATCATCACTGGCCTCGTCCATCTTACTTTTGATCTCCTCTATTTCATCATCGAGATTATCACGTAATTCTTTAAATTCATTGGTGAACGAACTCTTGATATCAGAAGCTTGTTCTTTAACATCATCAATGCTTTCTTCTGTTTTGTCCGCAATATCTCGGTTTTGATTTTCACAACTTGTCAAAAATGTCAAGACACCGAGTCCGAATAATATTATAATATGTTTCATGTTATCTGATTTGTTTTCAATAAATTATACCTTAAGTACTCCGCTCTAAAATGAATTGTTCGGAAACAGTCTCAAATTTTATAAGTAGCATATTTTTTAATTACCAACTAGAGATAAACCTTCGAAAAAGAAAAGTTTTCAGAGTAACAAAAGTGATATTTTTCGCCCTTAATGGAAGGTATAGATCATCTTGTCTCATAAGATATTGACCACCATAAGACTATCTAATGAAGCTCTATTTATGTAATAACCAAAGGTGCTGTGATGGTGACTACCATTTCTAGAAATGCTTATATAGTATCCTCCATCACCTTGTATACGATTATAAAAAACATCCTAGTTTTTATACCGTTGCATCTAGGAGAGAACTTATACCTCCTGATTTACGTACACCCGTTTCATATTTGACGCTTGTTAAAATATCTCCACTCTTGTTGTTTATGTTGATTTGGGGTGTTTTTTAAAGTAGATCCCTACTGTAGACGCAATACCTGAAACAGATGAAGCTATGGATATGGTTTTATTTTGCTTTTAAGCTGTATTATACATTAGAAAATCTACCTGTCATGTCGGCAAGGAGAGGTATGACCTTAAACTGCTGCAATTCTATAGTTTCGCTAGCTTATCTTCTCTAACCATAGCGGTTCCAATATATATCGAAATGATTCCGTATATAAATTGCTAATTTATTTCATTTTATGCTCTCATCAGGAAGTTATAATGCATAATGCGAGTTAAAAGATGTCTCGACTGCGCTCGACATGAAAAGGAAAACGAAAAAGCGGCAACAAACCTAAGTTCATTGCCGCTTTAGTCCCGATAAAAATCGGAATGATATGTTCTGAGATATTTAAATCTCTATATGTCTTATCCTAAGAATGGTGCTATCACCAAGGCTACTACTGACATTAGTTTCAATAAGATATTGAGTGAAGGACCAGAAGTATCTTTGAATGGATCACCTACCGTATCACCTACTACGGTTGCTTTGTGAGCATCAGACCCTTTGTAATACATTTGGCCGTTGATTTCTACACCTTCTTCAAACATCTTCTTTGCATTATCCCATGCACCACCGGCATTGGATTGGAAGATTGCCATCAATACTCCACATACAGTTACACCGGCAAGCAATCCACCAAGCATCTCCGCTCCACCAAGGAAACCAACGATCACTGGAGATATTACTGCTAGTAGACCTGGTACAACCATTTCTCTGATCGATGCTGCTGTAGATATTGCTACACATTTATCATATTCAGCTTTACCATCTGCGGCATTGAACGTATCCTGATCAGCCTTAGACCAATCCTTCATATCCTTGCCATCATTTTTTCTCATCACGTTAAGCGCTGCTTTGAGTTCTGGTATCGTTTTGAATTGTCTTCTTACTTCTTGGATCATATCCATAGCCGCACGACCTACTGCATTCATTGATAATGCAGAGAATAAAAATGGTAACATACCACCTACTAGCAATGCTGCCATTACTTGAGGATTCATGATATTGATACCACTTAGTTGTGTAGTTGGGTGAGCCACATTGTATGCTGTAATAAATGCTGCAAATAAAGCTAAAGTAGTCAATGCAGCAGATCCGATAGCAAATCCTTTACCGATAGCCGCTGTAGTATTACCTACTGCATCCAACTTATCCGTTTTTTGTCTTACTTCTTTTGGGAGCTCAGCCATCTCAGCGATACCACCTGCATTATCTGCAATCGGTCCATATGCATCTACCGCTAATTGAATACCTGTATTAGATAACATACCAACTGCTGCAATAGCAATACCATAAAGACCTGCAAAGTGATGAGCACCTATAATCGCAACACCTAAGATTAAGATAGGAATAGCAGTTGATTGCATACCTACCCCTAGACCAGCGATGATATTAGTCGCAGCACCAGTAACTGACTGATCTACGATAGATTGTACTGGCTTAGTACCTGTACCTGTATAAAATTCTGTAATCAAACCGATCAAAAGACCTGCAGCTAGACCGAATAATACTGCCCAGAATACACCCAGACTATTATATGTTTCACCATTGAACGTCCATTCTGCTGGGAGCATCCATTTAGATATAGCAAACGTTGCTCCTACCATGAGTGCAAAAGAAAGATATTCTCCAAGGTTAAGTGCTTTTTGTGGGTCACCGCCATCTTTTACTTTCACAAAGAAAGTACCTATGATAGAAGTAATAATACCTACACCCGCAAGTAGCAATGGTAAAAGTACCGCAGATAAGCCATCAAAATTATCAGCCCATCCTGGCACCGTCATAAATGCTGCTCCCAATACCATCGTACCTATAATAGATCCTACGTATGATTCAAATAAATCAGCACCCATACCAGCTACGTCACCTACATTATCACCTACGTTATCCGCAATAGTTGCAGGGTTCAGTGGGTGATCTTCAGGAATACCCGCTTCGACTTTACCTACAAGGTCAGCACCTACATCGGCAGCTTTGGTATATATACCTCCACCTACTCTTGCAAATAGTGCAATAGAAGAAGCACCGAAAGAAAATCCAGTGATTACGGTGATCACCTTATTGATATCCCAACCGTCCATGCTATTGTAAAATAAAAATAGTGAGCCTAAGCCCAATAAACCAAGTCCTACAACTCCAAGTCCCATCACGGCACCACCGCTGAATGCAACTTCTAATGCTTTTCCTAGACTTGTTCTTGCCGCATTGGTTGTACGAACGTTAGCTTTAGTGGCTACTTTCATACCGATGAATCCTGCTAAAGCTGAACATATAGCACCGAGTACAAATGATAAAGCAACAAGAGGAGATGATCCTTCTTGCATTCCGCTCCAAGCCATCAAAATAGTCACTGCCACTACAAAAATAGAAAGCACTTTATATTCTGCTTTCAAAAAGGCCATCGCACCGTCAGAAATATTTTCTGCAATTCGAGCCATTTTTTCTGATCCCACTTCTTGTTTAGAAACCCATGCAGACTTCCAAAAAGTATATAATAAAGCTACAACTCCAAATACAGGAATCATGATGATAATGTTATTCGCCATTATGACTTAGTTGTTTCGTTAGTAAAATTTGATATATGTTTTTCAAAATCAGGCGCAAAAGTAACTTTAATCACCTTAAAAACAAAGGGAATGCACTACTTAAACCCACTTGTACACTAACTACTTTAAGAGCAGCATTATTTAATTCCATTATGCTGAAAAGTCTATACCCCTAGCGAAAAGAAAGCTTTCGTATTGTTAAGCAACCTGTAAGTTTATTTTTAGATTTGTCTAAATTATATACCTGATGTATACATTTGCCGAGGAAAACTATATCAAAGCCATCTTTAAAATTGCTGAACGAGAGCAAAATAGTGTGGGTACTAATGCGATATCTAGCGTGATGAAAACGAGTGCGGCTTCTGTCTCTGACATGCTACGTAAGCTATCTGACAAGGAGCTTATTCACTATGAAAAATATAAGGGAGTTACATTGACCACTACGGGTAGCAAATTAGCCACTCAACTCATACGTAAGCATCGACTTTGGGAAGTTTTTTTAGTAGATAAACTCAAGTTTAGGTGGGATCAAGTGCATGATATTGCCGAAGAACTTGAACACATTAACTCAGATGAGCTCATTCGGAGGTTAGATGTATTTCTGGGTTCACCCAAATTTGACCCCCACGGAGATCCTATACCCAATGCACAAGGTAAATTTACGCTGCGCAATCAAGTTACCCTTACCGACCTACAAATCGAACAGCAAGGAGTATTAGTTGGTGTAAAAGAACATACTACACCGTTTTTAGAATATCTCAATGATCTTAAAATAGGCCTAGGCACTCATATGAAGGTTGTCAAAATCAATGCTTTCGATGAGTCATTTACCATCATCATCAATCAGTCGCAAAAGCATAATATCTCCAAAAAAACCGCCGCTAACCTACAAGTGAAAGTGGTAAAATAATATACTCCATGATACAAAACATCTATACACAGCTCTTCTTTATTGCACTGCTGAGTACCAATGCTCAAGCTCAAGATGAGAAGCTAAACGTGCTATCCTCAGCTAATATCTTTGCTGATATGGCCTCTAATATTGGAGGTGATCTCATCGACTCAGATTTTATTGTACCCACGGGTGGAGATCCGCACTTGTATGAGCCTACGCCGAGCGATGTAATCAAAGTAAAAAATGCGAATATCATACTGCTCAATGGTCTCACCTTTGAGGGTTGGATCAATGAGTTAATTGAAAACTCTGGTACAAAAGCAAAAGTCTATACCATCACTAAAGGAGTAAATGCTATCAAAAGCTCAGAGTATGAAAACTCGGCCGATCCTCATGCTTGGATGGATGTATCCAATACAATGACCTATGCAGACAACATATATAGCGCCCTAGTGGAAAATGATGCTAAAAATGAAGCGGTTTACAAATCACTGCTCGAAAGCTACAAGAAGAAATTAAATGAATGCGATACAAGTATCGAAGCAAAAATTGCTCAAATACCCACTGAAAAAAGAATTTTGATCACGAGCCATGATGCATTTTCCTATTATGGGAGACGATACGGATTACAGCTAGAAGCATTGCTGGGTATATCCACAGAAGCTGAAATAACGACTTCTGATATCATTAGAGTAAATAGAATTATCGAAGAAAAAGCAATCCCTACCATATTTGTAGAAAGCACCATCAATCCTAAGGTTTTGAATCAGATCGCTAAAGATAATGATGTAGTTATCGGTGGAGAATTATTTGCAGATAGTCTCGACGACCCCGAAAATGAAGCCGGAACTTATATCGGTATGATGACGCATAATACTGATGTCATCGTAAAAGCTCTAACGGCAAACCAATCAGATCGTAATACTATCAATGAAGATAAAAATAACTCTAACCTCTGGTTGTATCTATTTATTGGCACGTTACTTATAGGTGGTCTAGTACTCATGATCAAGAAACTTAGCTGATCATGGGGAGTATAAAAGTACAACGTCTGTCAGTATCGTATGGACAAAAACGAGTCTTGGCCAATATCAATTTAGAACTTAATCAAAGTAGTATTTATGGTGTTGTAGGACCTAACGGCGCAGGTAAGTCTACCCTATTCAAAGCAATACTAGATCTAATAGAATATGATACCGGAGAAATAACGGTGCTAGAAGGAAAGATCGAGGACCACCGAAAAAAAGTAGCTTATGTACCTCAGAAAGATGATGTGGACTGGAAGTTTCCTGCCACAGTCTATGATATAGTCAGTCAAGGCAGGTATCCTCACAAAAAGATTTTAGAGCGACTCAATACATCTGATAATATAATCATAGATGCGTCTCTTGAGGAGCTGGGCATATTGGACCTTAAGAATAGACAAATAGGACAGCTATCAGGCGGGCAACAGCAACGAGTTTTTATAGCACGAGCTTTAGCTCAAGAAGCCGATATATTTTTCTTGGATGAGCCTTTTGTAGGTGTAGATATTACCACCGAGGAAAAAATCATTCAAACACTGAAGCGGCTAAGATCAGAGGGAAAAACACTACTTGTAGTACATCATGACCTATCTACTGTAGAGTCGTACTTTGATCATGTAATACTTTTAAATCAACGATTGATTGCTTGCGGAAAGACATCAGATATGTTTACTTCAGAGAATATTGCTAAATGCTATGGACCACAACTGACGATATTGAATAAGGCAGGGAGGTGAAATAATGATCTAAACCTAATTATGCTTCTCTAGTTAATTACATCGCATAACTTACACCAAAGGTCAATTGCCATTGTTGAATTGAAGATGAAATCAAAGGATCATTAGAATATCCTTTCATCCACATCCAACTAGGAGTAAAGTCAAGGCGGAGTCTTTTGTTTAAACTATACTCCACGTGAGGCCTAACCCTTAAACCAATATCAAAAGAACGAAAAGGAGCAAAATTACTTTCTGAATCAAAGACTATGATTTCTCCAACATCGTTTAGCGCTTTACCCTTTTGACTAGTCGTAAAACTAAAGATCGCGCCTGCATTGAGGGCATAATTCCACTTTCCACGATTATGTTGGAGTCCAATCTCCAAAGGAATACTCCACCGCGTAAATTGATTAAAATGCCTAACCTTACGTTTCTGATTTACCGCAACTTCAACATCACCTCTTTCTACTTGCAAAGTATCTCCCGATGACTGATCTATCCAAAGTCTAAGAAGGGCATCTGTTTTAATTCTAGAAAAAGTGTTCACTTCATCCACAGAAAATTTATTCCAAAGAGAGTTATATTCTAAACCTGAGGTTAAAACAAATTTTTCTTTTATCACAGAAGATAAGCGGATACCATGTGAAAAGCCTATATAGCCTTTTGCTACTGAGTTCAATTTGTTCTGTAACTCATCTGAATTTGAATGAACATAGCTTTGTGTGAAAGTATTTACTCCAGAAAACAACGTCAAATTGAAACTAGATTTGGAATTCTGTTTCCTAGAAGAAACTCTAACTTTTCCGTTGAATTCTAGCATATCTCGTTCCCATTTAAGGAACGTATTGCTTATCTGAGGCAAGAAATAAATAGTCTGATCATATCTGTTTAGTTCATAGATAATTGGAATCTCTGAAGAGGCCCCACTTTGATCATGATAGTCTAGATCATTATTCTTTTGATTACTTTTACTGAGTTCTGATCTTTCCAAAATTGCCTTAGGTCCACTTCTTATATGGCTAATATGCGAAGCATAATCATATATATTTAAATGGAGTTTTCGATTGTCTCCCCTTCCTCTTATATCTATTGGCTCATCTCTATTTGCCATATCACGATTCTCAATATGGCGTTCTATCGTATTTTTAACAACTTTTTCGTTAATAGTTTTATCATGAAGAAAATTGGGATTATTGCTAATATTAGTAACCTCTAAAAGTGCCGAAGGAGTGAACTCTTTTGAAACTAATACCTCTCTTTTTTCTATAGCTTCTAGTTGTTGTATATCTCCTTTAACAATTAAAGTTTTGTCTTGAAGATCGTTGCTTTTGTTTAAGTATAAATGAGACGAAACCGCAGTTATCAGAATTAAAACTATGGAATATATAACAAGCTTTGCTGTAGTCCAATAGTGAGATGCACTACCTGCTGCAACATTTTGATCTAAATCATCAGAAATATCATCCCATAACCCATTCGCATCAAAACCATCTTGTGATAACTCTTGATCTTTAAATCGTTTGTTGAATTCTTGTTCTAGATGTTCCATAATTATGATACATAATTTAAGGGCGGTGAATAATGGATAGTTGAATCTGACGGATTAAGTATAGTTTTTTTTAACCATACCTTAGCTCTAGACAAGCGCTTTCTGCAGAGGCTTTGTGATATGCCTATCATCTCTGCTATTTCTTCATGTGAATATTCTTCGATAATAAAAAGCATGAATACCCGTGCATAATCCGACGGCATTGCTCTTAACAGAGCTAATAGCTGCTCATCTGTTAATACCTTGGGCTGGTCTAAAGAAGCAGCAATATCATATTTAGTTGCATCCCAAGTCTCAATGGGTTGTTTAATAATTCTATCATTGTAATTGAAGCATGTATTAATTACGACTCTTGTTGCCCACTTCTTTAAGGTTCCTTTATTAGGATCATAGTCTTGAAGACTTTTAAAGATTTTGACAAAACTCTCTTGAAGTACATCTTTTTCATATAACGGATCTCTTAAGTATCTTCGAGTAACCGCCCTCAAATAAGGCAATAGGCTTAGATAGAGCTCCTTTTGAGCCTTTCTATCCCATTTTTTACAAGATTCTATTAGTTTTAGATTTATCAGAATATATATACTTTATGAACTTATTAAGTTCTTTAAAAATCTATACAAGGAGTATATTGGTTTAGAGCAATGTACTCCTTGTATAGATTTCTTCTTACTGGACTATAATCGAATCCACAGCTAAACAGCCTGCGCTATCGGTAACTGAAACTTCGTAACTATTTCCAACTTCACCAGAAATGCTATTGGATGTTTGACCATCGGACCAGAAATAACTGTAAGGACTTGTACCACCAAATGGAAATGCTGTAATTACCGTGCCTAAAGTATCTTGACTGATCCCAACACCAAATGAATCACATGAAGATCCATTAATCATAACCTCAATACTTGTAAAAACGATACAACCTTGAGCGTCAGCAATCGTGACTGAATAAACACCGTTTTCTGTGACTTCAATCTCTGATGATGTCTCACCGGTAGACCATTCATATGTATAACTTCCTGATCCTCCATTGGCAATTGCTATTAGCTGAGTACCCAAAGTATCTTGCTGAATAAAAGCTGTCAAACTACTACAAGGATCAGCGATCATATAGTTGTACGTATAGGAAAAAGTACAACCTTCTGCATCTTCAATTACAACTTCATAATCTCCTGAAACTGTTACTTCAATACTTTCAGTAGTTGCGCCCGTCGACCATTGATATGAATAAGGACCTGTACCACCTGATACCCAAGCAGTCAATAATATTCCAAACGAATCAACTTCAATGCCTCCAGTGAGGTTGTTACATGGATCAACAATTTGAAACAAAATAGTATCTAAGGCGGTGCATCCTTCAGCATCTGTAACAACTACTAACTGATCCTCAAGAGTTTCCACCTCTATGCTTTGAGTATTCTGACCTGTAGTCCAATTGTAGCTATATGGAGAAGTACCCCCTTCTACTACTGCTGTATATGTGAAGCCTGATCCTGCTGTAGAATCTACTTCAATATTGACATTCAAATTACATTCAACAACCTCAGTTGGATTCTCCTCTTCCTCTGTGGTTGTGTCTATATTTTCTTTGGAGCAAGAAGCTAGTAAAAGCAGCACTCCTATGATCGCGAAAAAACTAAATTTAATATTCATTTTTGATGGTTTAATCTTTTTATAAAAATTGGATAGTTGTTGTTTTCGATCGATACAACTACTAGGTATACACCTCTATTAAAAGAAATGTGACACTACAATTCATTTTTATTAAAAAAGAGTAAAATTTTGAGATTTGTATAATTATGAAATCCCTAACTACGCTACAAAAACAACAAACCCCCAAACTCATTAGCTGAGTCTGAGGGTCTATATTGTTTATTCTATAAGATGAACTTACATCATACCTGGCATTCCTCCACCTGGCATTCCGTGACCGTGGCCACCTGCTGGAGAGTCTTCTTTGATATCATTGATGATACACTCGGTAGTCAATACCATACCAGCAATAGAGCCTGCATTTTCAATAGCAACTCTAGTTACTTTAGTAGGATCGATCACACCAGCTTTCTTAAGGTTTTCATACTCATCAGTACGAGCATTGTAACCATAATCATCTTTACCTTGTGATACATTTTGTAGGATCACTGATCCATCTACACCTGCATTAGCCGCAATTGTTCTGATAGGTCCTTCTAGTGCTTTTTTCACGATTTGTATACCCATATCCTCATCTTCATTAGCCCCCTTGACACCGTCAAGAGATGGGATCGCTCTTACCAGTGCTACACCACCACCTACTACGATACCTTCTTCTACAGCAGCTCTTGTAGCATGCAATGCATCATCTACTCTATCTTTCTTCTCTTTCATTTCTACCTCTGTAGCTGCACCTACGTATAGGACCGCAACACCACCTGATAGCTTAGCTAGACGCTCTTGTAGCTTCTCTC
>JAHDGW010000073.1 GCA_020631635.1 Saprospiraceae bacterium | reverse complement strand
TCTGCTGTCTCAGTAATAGCTCACAATAGAGTTCCTTATCATCTTGTAAAATCTCAGTCGGACATAAAAACAAGAGCATCTCGGCATCCATATCATAAGCCATAGAATCCGCTCTAATACTCAAGGTAGAATCACGTAGGATAACATCTTGATAGAAATATGCTTTTTTATTGGCAATATCATATTTACCAGTGAGACTTTGGAGTCTAGTACCTTCACGTATCATCAAGGCAGTATCACGAAAAGTGGCTAACTCCGCACCAAAATTATATTTAAGCCTATCGGTATATAATTTCTCATCTTGGTTATCAATAATGACATTTCGATAAAAATCAGCAAGTTTATTGTTGGGCTTATATACCACCGAATCTGCGTATACCTCGGTACTATCTTTCTGCACAAATACTACATTACCGAATGCAACGAGTATATCATTTCTCACATATGCAGAATCACAAAACATAAATACATCATCTTGATAAGCCTGTACGTCACCATTAAAATACTGTGTGGTGTCTTTTGTTTCTTTATCAATAATGACCTGAGAGCTATTGGCTTGAGGTATGTATAGTCGACTATTACCTAGCTCTTGACTGTGAAGAAGCCCAGAGTAAGTTGATATACAGAAAAATATGGCCAATATGATGCGCATGATGTAGCTAACGTATGATCTATTCATTCTGTATATCTACGATCAAATTATCTGATAATTCTTTTCCGACCAGAGAACCTATCGCCACTCCCATACCTCCCATTTTATATGCTGCATACACATGATCATTGATCTTACGTACAGTGGGGGTTTTATCTTTCCCAACCCCAAGTATTCCTGACCACTTATGCTCAAACTTAATATGCTTATGATTGGGCAGTAAATCACGCAAACGGTGAAGTAAGAATAGCTCCAAGTCTTCTGTATTACCATACTCGATAGTATCCTCTGTCTCAGGAAATCGATTGCGGGCTCCTCCTATCAATACTCTATGACCAATATTTCTAAAGTAGATATATCCTCGGTCTACATGGAAACACCCTTTCATCTCTAAGTTCTTCAAAATATTAGTAACAAATACCTGATTCCGTACCGGCATCACCTCTGCCGATGGTAATAGATCTTTGGTATAGGCGTTAGTGGCGATGATAAGCTTATCGAAAATATATTGTGTTCCATAAATATCTTGGCATTGATTATTCTCTAAATCAATATGCTCAATGTCAATATTGAAATGAAACTGGACTCCTTGACTTCTAAGAATATCTTGTATTGCTCTTACGAGCTTATAGGGATTGAGTTGACCTTCTAAATCATTATATATGCATGAGTATCTATCATTTGCCAACCATGGCAATTGCTTTTCTCTAAATACTTGATTATCGGCAAACACATCACTTACGATAACATTGGCCGCTTTTATGATTTCGTCGACATCATTTTCATTCTTTTCGATTAGCTCATAAGCTCCATTCTGATGATATGCAATATCCTTATCTCCTACCATCATCAACAAAAGCTTTAAACCTTCCCACCTTTTTTGGATAAGCTTCTGTGTTTTTTCAACCTCATGTAGATTTACATCCTCCAGGATCTCTGTAGGACTCCCAAAACATGCAAAACCTGCATTTCTTATACTAGCTCCTCCACATACTTCGCCCCTTTCTAAAATGTGTATCTCTAAGCTTAGATTTGACCGAGATAGAAAATATGCAGCACTAAGACCTACTAGACCACCTCCTATGATATAGACCTTAGTTTTATTTCTTTCATTATTTTTTTGCCAAAAACTTATTGAGTTAACCATCAATACGAACGTTTATTTTTTATTTCTTTTTATACTGCAAGGGGTAAGACCTTATGGCGAATTAACAATATCAAGTAATTAGAGATGAATAATAATTATGCCGAAAGTGCTAATATTGTAGTGCAAACGAATATAAAACTAATATGATACAAAGAATACAAACTGTATTTTACTTTTTGGCTTCGACAAGCTTTGGTGGTTTTTTTGCTCTACCTTTTGCGACTAGCTCACAAAATCAAGGCTCTTTTTTTAGCGATGGCATATACAATATCAATGATAATGTAGCACTAATACTAGTTACTGTAGCAGGAATTATTGCTGGTATAGCTGCATTATGCCTATACAACAATAGGAATCTACAAAAACGTATAGGTACCCTAGGCATTGTACTTTCAGTGCTTTTACCTGTACTTGCAGCACTATTGGTATTTAAGGAAGCATCAAATATATCCACTGACAATCTCAATGATGGCTTAGGCCTGTACCTTCCTTTGTTATCTATTATCTTTTTTGCGTTGGGCAATCGTTATGTAAATAAAGATGATAAGATAGTCAAATCAATGGATCGGTTAAGATAGATTTTTGCACGGCCCTATTGGCCTAGCACGGATTGATGTTAATGCTCTTTTTTCCTTAATAAAAAAGATAGAGACTTAACCAAAAAAGGTCTTTGAAGTAAACTTCAAAGACCTTTTTTAATGTATTCAAACCAATAAAAATTATTAGCTTTCTTTCTTTTTAGCAGAATAGTTGATCAATAATTGACCGGCTTTTCTCAATGCTGTTTTTGTATCAGCAACGATACCCATAGTCACACCTTTATCGATACGTAAAGACGACTTGATACCTCCATGCTGGGCCTCAGGCACCTTAGATCGATGCTGTTCTAAAAACAATGGTATATCAGACAGACTTGCAAACTTATCACCAAGCTGAATTCTCGCCTTAGTACCATATTCTTTTTTATACTTCTCTACAGGAGCTCCTACATAGATATAATTTACCAGAGATTTCTTCTCCAGCTTAGTAAGCTCGGTCGCTCTTGGAGTTTCTATCTCTACTTTTAACTCTGCATCTCTCAATACTGTTACCACCATAAAGAAAAATAGAAGCATAAAGATGATATCTGGCAAAGATGCCGTAGATACCTCAGGAGAGGCTTTACCTCTGTTCTTTTTAAATTTAGACATTCTCTCGCTTTAGTTGTGTTAAACAATATTATCCTTCGTCACCAAAATTAGTAGGTTCTGCCTCTGATATAATCAAAGGAATAGCACTACGTATTTCAGCTCTTTCTTCCTTGCTACAGTATTCGTATAGTTTACCATATTTCTTTTCAGCATACTCATCTCTCAACTCTCTATATGCAGCCTTCAGCTCATTGTATACTTCCAAGTATGTTCCATATTCTGTACCTCTATCGTTTTTAAGAGAAATAATAGCCTTATTAGGGGCTTCTGCCATATCCTCAGCTCTCTGAGGATTCATAATAAATGTTTTGGCATTTTCTCTTAAGTCATCTAGTTGAGCAAGATCACCTCTCACAAGCAACTGATTATCAGCATTCACAAGTACTGAATATACGTTACGCTTTTTAAGCTTAGTAATATCAGGCTCGTCTTCAGACCATGGCGGTAGCTTGACAAGGACACCCTTATCCTCTGCTATCGTCGTAGTCACCAAGAAAAAGATCAGTAGCAAGAAAGCAATATCGGCCATAGAACCAGCATTGATTTCATTTTTCATTCGATCTCTAGAATTGGTCTTTGCCATATACCTATTATTTAAATGCGTTATAAATCTCCAATAGTACCATAGCTACTACGCTTACAGCAATTAGAATTATTGTTGCCATGATACCTACTGATATCCACTGACTTGCCCCTTCTGCTACATCAAATTTCTGTAGTGTTAATGCTAAGCTAGAACCTTCTGCAGGAGCAGTAACTGCTCCTCTGGCAAAGTTCATAATTGCTAAAGCGACTGCAACACAGGCTATAATAATTCCATTTTTCTTAGGATTCCTAATCAATGCTACAACTGCAAATACTACAATGATTGCAAGGATCAAAACCACTAAGACTATTGGAAAGATGGTGACTCCGTCAAAAAATGCAAACTCTTGTTGCTCTCCAACTGGAAGATTTGCGTTATTTTTAAGAACTCCATTTAGATCCGTACCTAACTCAAATCCATTACCGCTTATACCCGTAAATACCTGGATAAGGATGATGAGTATAACAAGAACTCCTAGACCAAGAGCAAAACCCTGACCATTTCTTGTTAATATATCAAATAATTTTTTCATTTCGATAATTTAAAGAGTTCTACAATTACTTGAATACGTTGTTTCTAGCGATAATATCAACTAGACCAATAGATGCATCTTCCATTTTGTTAACGATACCATCTATTTTAGATACGATGTAATTGTAGAATATCTGTAGTATAATCGCTACTATCAGACCGAATACTGTAGTCAAAAGTGCCACCTTAATACCACCTGCAACTACTGAAGGAGAAAGGTCACCTACCGCTTCGATTCTATCAAATGCCTGAATCATACCGATTACCGTACCCATAAACCCGAGCATCGGAGCAATCGCGATGAATAGAGAAATCCAAACAAGACCTTTTTCTAAAAGTCCCATCTGTACAGAACCATAAGAAACAATTGCTTTTTCAACCGCATCTGGTCCATTTGGTGCATTTCTTAATCCCTCATAAAGTACACTAGCTGCCGGTCCTGGAGTAGATTTTGCTACCTCCTTGGCTCCTTCTAGATCACCATCAGCAAGATGTCTGTCTATGTTAGCTAAAAGCTTATCTGTGTTAGTCGTAGCAATATTTAGAGTAAGTATACGCTCTATACAAAATGCTAATCCTAAGATCAAACAAATAAGTACTAGGATCATAAATCTCCAGTCACCCTGAATGAATTTTTCTTTTAATGTCTGAAGAACTCCGCCTCCATCTGCGGCATCGCCTTGGGCAAGTATATCAAATGCTCCGAAGTAAGAAGCCAAAAAGAAAACACCTATTAATACAAAAATCTTTCGCATGGTCTGATTAATTATAGTTTGTTTTAAGAATTATTTTTTTCGATTAAGCCTTAAATTTAGAAATTAATATTAGAGTTACTACTTCTCTAAGTATTAATTTTCGATTTAGTCCATTTCGCGAAATCTTCTTTATCCTTTTTCTTACTACATAGATGCAATATACTGAGCACTTGGTGTATTTAGTCTATCTATCAATTGTATTGATCATGAGTCATTTATACATATATACTGACCTCATACATTATAAAAGCCTTTTTTGCATGTTATTCAAGCCCAAAAAAATTCTTATTAACTTTTTTACAAAACAGAGCTGCTTGTTACTTTTTTACGATAATGCACATGATAATATGGTAGCACTAAAATTTAGAGGATAATACCAATCAAATAGAGTCTATATAGAGAAATGGGATAACAGCTATTTGCCATTATAAACACAACATAGAAAAATTTGAATTTGACCAATGATGAAATGAAAATAACAGAACTGACTGAACGATCCATAAAAACGTATTTCGTCATATATACTCATCGATTATAGAAAACATTCCTTCATCACACGTCGTGTATTCGGAGAGAGAGGGATTTGCGCCAAAGGCGACACAAGCTTCTCATCTCTTACTATCTGCGGAGAGAGAGGGATTCGAACCCTCGATACGCGTAAACGTATATACGCTTTCCAGGCGTACCTCTTCAGCCACTCGAGCACCTCTCCTTATCTTGACTGCAAAAATGGTCATTACTTAAGAGAAATCATAATTGCGTATCACTCAAAAATAAATTTAGCGTTGGCCGTAGTAATATCGGCAATTTCAGTTATTGATTTATGATGTAAATCCGAAAGCTTAATCGCAATATCATATAGATAAGCGCATTCATTTCTTTTACCCCGATATGGTGTAGGTGCAAGATAAGGGGCATCAGTCTCCAATACCATATGAGTAAGCGGTAGCTGTGCTATTACTTTATCCACTCCAGCATTTTTAAAGGTAGCTACTCCCCCTATACCAAGGTGAAATCCAAGATCAATAATCTCTTTTCCTTGCTCTACAGTACCGTTAAAACAATGAAAAATCCCTTTTAAGTTTCCAGATTGAAACTTCCTTATGCCTGCAATAGTATGATCTAAACTATCTCTGGAATGAATAATAATAGGTAAATCAAGCTTTGAAGCCCATTCAATTTGCTTGTGATAAGCTTCTTTTTGAATATCAAACGTAGATTTATCCCAATACAGATCAATACCTATTTCACCTACTGCCTTGTAGTATCCCTTATGAGACATCAATTCTTGCTCAATAAAATCGAGCTCCACTCTATAATTTGATTTTACATAACAAGGGTGCAAACCCATTGTTGGTATAAGTATCTCTGGGTATTGTGCTACGATACGTTTCATATCCTCTACCGTAGTACTATCTATATTGGGTAAATATACCTTTGTTCCCGATTTTGATTTAAATCTTTCCAAAACTGGATCCAAATCTGAAAATTCTTCAAGATAAAGATGAGCATGTGTATCTACTAATTGCATAAAATACCTAAGTTTAAAGACTACAAATGTAGCGCATTCTTATGGCTAAAAAACCAAAATATTATGTTGTTTGGAAAGGTCATCATCCAGGAGTATATCGTTCTTGGAAGGATGCTGAGAAACAAATAAAAGGGTACTCAGGAGCGGAGTTTAAATCTTATCCCACTATTGGAGAGGCAGAGCTTGCTTTTAAAAATCCGGAAAAGTATAACGTCCCTACAGCCAAAACCAAAAAACCTCGCTATTACGTTATCTGGAAAGGACACCGAGCAGGTATATATGATAACTGGAATGAAGCGGCTAAGCAAATTCATGGATTTGCAAAACCTGTGTATCAAGCTTTTGGGAGTAAACAAATGGCAGAAAAAGCATATGCTGATATACCCGAAAATTATCTAGGGAGAGGATTTAAAAAGACTCGAGATATGTCTCCTGAAGAAAAAATCAAATATGGAGAACCCAATATGCTATCTATATCTGTAGATGCTGCCTGTAATAACAAGGGAGACTGCGAGTATCAAGGGGTCGTAACAGATACTGGAACCCAACTTTTTCATGTAGGCCCACTACAGGATGGAACTAATAATATTGGCGAATTTTTAGCGCTTGTGCATGCGCTGGCCTATTTAAAAAAGAACAGAAGTGATCTTCCTATTTATTCTGATTCAAAAATTGCAATGAACTGGGTAATCCGTAAAAAAGCGAATACCTCTAGTAAAAACCGTGATACCCAAAATCTTATTACCAGAGGGGAGCAGTGGTTAAAAACCAATGAATATCCTAACAAGATTTTGAAATGGCAAACTAAATTTTGGGGAGAAATTCCAGCGGATTTTGGACGTAAATAGTTCTAAAGCTTTATGAATCGCATTCTATAATGTGCTCGTATTTTTCCCTTTCGTATATTTTCTAGCTTACGCGAAATCAATCTCTTTTTTAGTGGCTTTAGCTTCTCTGTGAATAATACTCCTTCTATATGATCATACTCATGTTGTACTACTCGGGCATTCAGCCCATCTAAGTGAAGTACTTGAGGTTTGAAGTTTTCATCTAAAAACTCAATAGTAATTTTTTTTTGTCTCTCGACATCTCCAGTAAGTTTTGGTATGCTGAGACATCCTTCTTCATATGCCCACAGATCTCCTTCTTGTTGAGTTATGCGAGCATTGATGAATACTCTTTTGATTCCTTGATCTTCTTCTCCTTCTTCCATCATCTGTACTGTATCGACCATAAATAGGCGAATAGACAAGCCTATCTGAGGAGCGGCAAGACCTACTCCCGATGCATTATACATCGTCTCCCACATATTTTCTATAAGTTGAGCCAGATTACTATAATCGGCAGCAATGTCATCAGCCACTCTCTTTAGCACTTTGTGGCCATATGCATATATCGGTAGTATCATTAAATATGGTTGAGATGTCGTTGTAAAATTAAAACAGCGCTTATAAGATCTACTAAGGATTTATCTCTTCTTTTTTTCTTTTTTGCGCCACTAGTCAATATTATTGATTTTGCCTCTGAGCTTGTATAGCTTTCATCGACGTAACAAATCGAAATGGATTCTTGTATTTTCTTAATATACTTTTCTAATTCTTTTATAAGAGAAGTAATCTCAGTAGGAGTCCCATCAGCATGAGTAGGCCACCCAATGACTACCTCGTCAACATCTTCTTGTTGTAGATAGTTTTTAAGAAATGGCTTCAAGTCATGTGTAGCTATAGCCTGAAGTGGATTAGCAGTAATACGCAATATATCCGTCACGGCTAGTCCCGTCCTTTTTTTTCCATAATCTACTGCAAGTACTCTTCCCATATTTTACAAAAGTATAAAAAAGAAAAAGACCCTCTCCAACATTATGGAGAAGGGTCCCATCCCAAAAACAGTAATTCTTTACTGAGGTTTTTGGACTCAGTGTTATTTTATAACCACCATACGCTTAGTAGCAGTATAGTTATCAGTTTCTAATGTGTAGTATAAGATTCCCGTAAGGTTGAGTGCATCTTTATCAACTGTGATTACATTCATACCTTTCTGATACATACCTGAGTATGTCTTGATCGTCTTACCTTGTACATCATAGATTCTCAATTGAGCATCCATTGCTTCTGGTAAGTTGAAAGCCACTTCAGTACTATTATCAAATGGGTTAGGAGTGTTTTGGTATAAAACATATCCTAGTGCATCTAAATCTGCGTTTTGATTTCCAACATTAAGTTTTACATCAAGTACTTCATGATTGGCATCATAAGCCTCTGCTGTAGTCATTTCTGATGTAAAGTCAATATTATCACTCAATGTACCACTTGTAGTCGCTCTAAATACTAACGTAAATGCTATATCATTAGCCATTAGTAACTCAGGAGTTACTGTATTCCAACTACTGGTTACTAATCCTTGATCTGCATCTTGAATTCCGTAGTTGTAAGACTCTACCAGAATCTCTCCAGCTCTACTACCTACAAACTCTAATACTGATGGATCAAAATCTAGGGTATACTGGTAACCAAGTATATCCATGTCATTGTTAACAAATACTGGTACTTCAATCAATTCACCATTTTCAAATGACTTATTATTGATGTGGAAGTTTAATGTAGATTCATTTCTTACATCAAGATCAGCATTATCAAAATTAGTGGCTGCAGTACTGTTTACATCACCCACTTTTACAGCTGTAAAGTCAACGTTCATATCAGCGTTAAATCCTTCAATACTATAACTCTCAGGGAAATCCTCCGTAAGTGGTTGCTCCTCATCTTGGAAAGTATAATTAGCATCTACAAATCTCCATGATTCGTTATTATTGAATTCTGTATGTACACCTAAGATTAATTTTCTTAATTCGATTAAATCTACCGCTGAAACCCCTTTATCGTTATTGATATCAGCAGCAATCACTTTATAAGGACTATCAAGATCTTTGATACCTAAAATGTGCTTTTGAATCAATACTAAGTCAAGAGTACTTACACCATTGAGGTGATCAACATTCTTTTCTGGCATAATTGTGTAAGATCCTCCAAAGTTCATCTCAGGGAAAGCATACTCACCTGATGCATTTGTGATCTCATCATTATTAGCACTTCCATCAAGCGTTACATTTACTTCTTCCAGCGTTTCATCTAGTTCCGTAGTGATAGTACCTGCAATTCTTCCCATTGGGTTATTCCCACCAGTACATACCATGTTGTTGTCCTGAATATTGATAAAGGTAGTACAGAATGCAAAAGAAATGATATTATCGTCTGCATCTACTGCTGTAGCATAAAGGTCAACTGTCTGCTGTCCTGTAGTCGTACAATCAAATACCATATTTTTCTGAGTAGTATCCTGAGAGAAAGATAATACGATTCTGTAACCACAAGCATGGTAACTTCCATTATCAAAATCTGATGCCCATAGCTCTACCATACCTGTATCAGCTGTACCGTCACCATCAGTATCCATTGGCATAAGATCTGTTGCTAGACCGTTTAAGCAGTAAGGAGTTGGTGCTTTACAGTTATTGATTGTGAATAATTGCTCACAGCTTGTTACATTTCCACACTTATCTCTAAATGTATATACTATTCTGTGAGATCCTACTGGATATTCACCACTAGCATCTATTGCGTTACCTGTACCTGAGACTGATGGAAAGTCGAAAGAGCCATCGTTATTAGCATCGATATCATATTGCCAGCTTAATGCATCTGTACAATCATCTGTAGCTGCTGCAGTAAGTTCTATAAAGCCATTTTGACACTCTGCATCAAATGTACATGTAGTTTTTTCTGTACAATCAGAAGTAATCGTTGGCGCAATAGTATTATTAACTTTTATTACTTGAGTCCAAGTCCAAGTAGCATATTGATTACCTATATCAATACGGTCTGTAGGATCTGTAGTACTTAAGTCACATTGACTACCAAACTGGCACCAGTCAATTACAGTCCATTCTCTTATTATTTTGAAACAAGCATCACCAGTACCATTATTGAAAGGGAATACTTGATCAACAAAGTTAGATCCTACTAAGTCACACTGATCATCAGAGAATGTAGGGAAACCAGTATTATCTGGGCTAAATGTATCTGATCCAGGATCAAGACATCCAGTCATCGTATTATCTGCTGGCCAAGCTATATCATCAGGAGAACCAAATGGCTCTACGATATCAGAACAACCGAACGGAGAAGGATTTTCAAATGTAATTACTTGCTGACAAGATGCAGTTCTTGAACCTGCATCTGTAGCCGTAAACGTTCTAGTTATAGTACCTACGTTACATTGATTTAAATCAAATGTTGCAGTTTGAGTCATACTTACACTACAATTATCAGAAGCATCTGCAGTACCAAATGTAGCATCAAGATTGTTAGAATCATATACTGTAGTACAAGTAACAGTCATATCTATAGGACAAGTGATAGACGGCGCTAGCTTGTCCTGAACATCAACTGTAACCATACAATCATTGAAGTTACCAGAAGTATCATAGGCTCTAAGTACAATAGTAACTGGTGTACCTATATCTGCACAACAAAACTTAACAGTCTCCTCAAAAGTATCAATATCATCGCCACAAGGAACACCTTGATCCATTCTCCAAACTCGTACTCTATCTAGTGAACAATCATCATAACTACCTGAGTCAAATGAGTTTGCATGTACTATTGCCTCACCATTACCAGTAAGACCTACTACAGTAAATTGCTGACATACAGAAACTGGTGCAGTCTTATCTTCTACTGTAACTGTGAAAGAACAACTACTGCTGTTGTAACAACCATCATATACAGTATAAGTAACTACATTATCGCCTAGTGGTAATTCAACAGTACCTCCGTTTGAATTATCAAGGAACCCTCCTGGGTAATCAATATCTACCTCTATAGCAGTATCACAGTTGTCTGTAGCTACTATAGCAGGAAGGAGCACTGAAGCGGCACAATTTACAGAACCATGAGGACCTGTATAACTACCGTTTATGTTTGTAGTCACTGTCATATCTGATGGGCATGTGTAAGTAGGTGCCTCACTATCAGATATTTCTATCATTTGAACACATGAAGGAATAGTACGTGGAGCACAGTTCCATTCAATGATATCCCATGTTCTAATTATTTTAGTAATACAACCTATCGCTGGAAGCTTTACATCAGAATAAGATGAAAGTATATTACAATATACATCTGGTGCTGGATATAAAGCGATATCTCTATCGTTAGCAGGATTACCATCAGGATCATTATCATTATCAAAATCTCCATCACCATTGGTATCAGTTAGCGGATCCAAATCAGTTGGGCCCCAAGTATCAACAGTCAAATCAGTATCTAAATAAGGTACACCCGTAACACTAGGAGCTGGATTACCATTCTCATCAGTGGCATAATCACCATCACAAGCTAAGGCATCACCTGCTTGATCCAAAAATGCAGAAGGGCAAATGATATTAGTAAATGGTGGTCCTGGAATTCTCTCCACCGTAAATGTAAGAGTACAAGGATCTGAGACATTACCTTCTATATCCGTAACTGTATATGTTCTCGAAATAACCTTAAGAACTTCATCAGAAAAAGTACCATCACACTCATTAGGCGTAACCACTTCTGAAGTTAGGTTAATAGAGTAACCAGCACAGTTTTCTACAATAAAAGGATGTAGGTTAAAAGCTGTAAGATCATAACATACAAAAGGAGCAGCGTCAATTGCAGCCTGTGCCGCAGCACAATCAATAACTGGTGCAATTTTGTCTTCAATTACGATATCACCCCAGCAAGAATTTCCGCTGGCAGTATCTTCAACCTTTACAGTAAGTGTTGCTCCTATCTCTGAAGCTCCTACCATTGGTGAAGTGGCAATAGGATTGTTATCAGAATCCATTACCGTAACAACAAAAGTACCACCTGCACATGAGGTAGCTTGATCATTAAGAATCATATCAGCTGTGATCGTTGCCGAACATGTAGCATCAAGTGAAACCTGTGTAAGTCCATTACAAGCTAATGAACATTGAGAAAATGCCTGTTGCGAAAAAAGCATACAAGCAAGAAGAAGGAAAATTGAGCTGCAGAGCTGCGTCGTCCTCCTTTTGATTAACGTAAAATTCGAATTAATCATGAGATCCATTTTTAAGTTCTTAAATAAGTTTACTGAATTGGGACATTAAGCTCTGCAAGCTTAAAATCATCCAAAACAAAAGGGTTAATAAAACCGCCGTAGCGGCAACTTCTTTTGGATCTATTATATCATCAGGTGATGGCCTTAGCAGAACAGCTAAGACCGAGGTCTATTAAAACGATAGAACAAATATATATAATTTTTATAATATGTAGTATTGCCTAATTTATATTTTTTTGAAAATATTTATTTCACATACTATTGCTTAGCACTAAACAAAGAAAAGCCCCCCTTCAAATTAATGAAGAGAGGCCATCCCAAAAACCGATTTTATTATAACCTAGAGTACAAGTAATACTCTAGAGGTTATAATAAGTTTATCAGTTGATTACTCAATCACAATCATCTTCTTAGTAGCAGTGAATGTTCCTGACTGTAACTCGTAGTATAATACTCCTGTTACATTCAATTCAT
>JAHDGW010000423.1 GCA_020631635.1 Saprospiraceae bacterium | reverse complement strand
TGCTATTCAATCACCTGTATAAGGATTCCTTTTATATGCGGCTTACCATATTTAGAAATTCGTTTTCACATATCGAAATACACCATAACCCGTAAATAATAGGAGAAGAATAGAACCTATGAGGCCAATTATCTTACCCATAAAATAGGATTTAGGCTTAAATTCAAAAATAATTTCATGATCTCCGGCGGGAACTTTCATTCCTCTTAGTAAATAATTAACTCTTATATGATCCACCTGCTTACCATCAATATATGAGGTCCAGCCCTTATCAGGACCATACCATACCTCTGAAAAAACCGCAAACTGATCAGAATCTGAATTGCTTCGGTAGGTGAGTTTATTAGGACTATACGTTACCAAGGAAATATTACCACTTTTGTTAGGATCAAAATCACCGATATATGTCGAAAACTCTTGGTGAACTATCGCATCTCCAGCAGGATCAAAGTCATTTAAAGCATCTATCTCGGCATTTGCATTTTCTACAACTTTAATATTATTGACAAACCATGCATTACCCAATGCTGCCGGATTTCGTTGTGCTACAGCACGACCTGCATCATCATTGATGATGTAATACTTGGCATTGAGCATATTGAGTACTTTCTGATTTCCTCTCGCAATATGCCTATAATACATATCATCTATACGCTGCAACTTGGCAGCATGCATACCGCCTACGGTCTTGTGATAATACGATGATCTAGAATCTTGAAATAGATCAATCGTCATATCATGGACTCGATAATAGGGGTCGCTGTCTTGAAGGATCTGAGCATCTACTGGGCGCATCTCACGTATGCGATCATAATTTCTTTTTGAAACAAAAGAATCATTATTGATATACCTTTTTCCTGTACCTACTAAGTCAATTAAACTTAGCACTCCAATCACTACAACACAGGCTATAGCTGGAATTTTCTTTTTACTATAGAGAAATAAAAATAACGCTGATATCAAAACAAATAAAAATGACTTCAATGCGCTACTCATCAATACACTAGAGCGATCTGCTTTTATGGCATCTATTAGTTCAGTATTTCCGATACGAGAATCTATGGCACTACTAAAATCGAACATTAGCGGACCTATAAATGCAAGTAACAATGCTGAACCTCCGACTATACCAAAGCTTATCGATAAAGTCTTTAGCTTATCATTATCGTCTTTTTCATTTAAAAACTGATGTAACCCTATGGCCCCTAGCAAAGGGATAAATATAGAGGTAACGGTAAGTATAGAATTAGGAGTTCTAAACTTATTATATAACGGAAAATAGTCAAAAATGAACTTATTGAACCATTCTAAGTTTGTCCCAAGTGATAGTATAAAACTGAGTATGGATACCGAGACCAACCACCACTTTACGGCACCTTTGACTTGTAATGCTCCAAGCACAAATAAGAAGAATATGATTGCACCAAAGTAAATAGGTCCTGATGTAGAAGGGAGTCCTCCCCAGTATAAAGGCATTGGATCTGTGCCATTTCTTACATTGGCTCCCATACGCTTCATAAAGGATGCAACATTACTATCTTTCGACAGAACCTCCCCTGT